>NZ_JBJHAC010000028.1:0-57962 GCF_054050835.1 Blastococcus sp. SYSU DS0510
GGGGGCGGGGCGCCCACCACCACGGCCCCGCCGGGGGTGGCGGGGGGGGCGCCGGGTGCTGTCTGGTGCGGGGCGGCCGACCCGCGGGTGTCAGGAGCCGGAGGTCCGGCTCTGCACCGACTCCTTGGAGTGCTGGGCCTGCCCCTGCACCGTCTCCTTGGACTGCTGGGCCTGCCCCTGCACCGTCTCCTTGGACTGCTGGGCCTGGCCCTGCACGTCCTGGGCCGCCGACTGGCCCTCCTGCTTGACGGTCTCGGCCGCGTCCTGAGCGGTGGACTTGACCTCCTCCACCGCGTGCTGGGCGGCCGGCTTGAGCTGCTCACCCATCTCCTGCGCCGCCTGCTTGGCGGGCTGGAGCAGCGCGTCCTTGTTCTCGCGCAGCGCGGTCTCGGCCTGGTGGGCGAGCTCCTGCTCCTTCTGCGTGGCGGGGAGCAGGCTGGAGACCAGCCACCCGACGCCGAAGGCGATCAGCCCGGCGGCGAGCGGGTTGCCCTGTGCCTGGCGCACGATCGTGTCCGGTGCCTGCTGGACGGCGCCGACCGCGGACGAGGCCGCGTCCTGCACGCTCCCGGCCGCGCTCGAGGCCGCGTCCTGCACGGAGCCGGCTGCGTTGGAGGCCGCGCCCTGCACGGAGCTGGCTGCGTCCGATGCCCGGTGCTGGGCCGAGGAGGTGGTGTCGTGGGCGGAACCCATGACCTTCTCCTTCAGGGAGGACATGCGGCCCTTGGCCGCGGTCACCCGCCGGTCCATGACGCGGGACGGGTTGACCTTCTCGTTGAGGGCGTCGACGTCGTAGCTGAGCTCGCGCCGGGTGTCCTCGATCTGCCGCCGGATGACGTCCGGGTCACTGCTGGTCATTGTTGCGACTCCTCGCGGTCTGGTGGTCAGTTGGGCTTCAGGGCGCCGGGAACCTGCGACAGGGTCTCGGCGGTGCGCTCGGGCTTCGGGTTGACCTGTTCGAACTTCTTCTTGCCCATCAAACCTGCCACCGCAGCGACGATGCCCCAGAGGACCGCGACGATCAGCGCGGACCAGCTGTGGCCCACCAGGTGGGACAGCGCCCACCACAGTGCGATGGAGAGGAAGAAGATCATCATGTAGGCGGCGAAGCCGGCTGCGCCGAAGAGCCCGGCACCGGTACCCGCCTTCTTCGCCTCGACCTTGAGCTCCACCTTGGCGAGCTCGAGCTCCTGGCGCATCAAGGTCGACATGTCCTTGGCGACCTCGCCGATCAGCGTGCCGACGGAGACCCCCTCGACGTCCGGGTGACCGGCGTCGGTGGTCGGGGTGCCCATGTCGCCGCTGTACTGCTGGCCCTCGGCGTAGTCGGCCGCGTAGTTCTGCGGTGACGGGTCCGCGTAGCCCTGAGGGGTCGATCCCGCAGGGGTCGCCCCGGAGTAAGGGGTGCTCATGTCAGCGCACCTCACCGGGACGGCGGGCCGGGTCGTCCCAGCCCGCGGGCGTGGCCGGCGGGACCATGGTGCCGGCGGGCGGCACCGTGCCGTACGGCGGCGGAGGAAGCGGAGCGCCCGTGCCGGTGCCGGCGCCGGTGGTGGCGGTCGAGTACCCGGAGTACGTGGGCGCCGGGTCGACGTAGTTGCCGGGCGCGCTGTGCTGGCCGGAGCCGGAGCCGGAGCCGGAGCTGGAGCCGGAGCCGGAATCGCTGTGCGCGGCCCGGGCTCCGCTGGTCAGCCGGCCGGCGACGATGCCCGCGGCCGCGGCGCCGAGCAGGAACAGCCCCGGCTTGCGGCGGGCGAAGGTGCGCACGTCGTCGAGCAGCTGGGCGGGCTCGCGGTTCTGCAGCTTGTCGGCGAAACCCTCCACCATGCTGGAGGCCTGGTGGAGCAGGTCCCGGGCGGGCCCGGGGGCGCCTTCGCTGGAGCCGTCGGCGAGACCGCGCAGCTCCTGCGCGAGGGACGAGAGCCCCGTCGCCGCCTTCTGCTGCTGGCTGACCGCCTGGTCCTTGAGCTGGCTGCGGCCCTGCTCGAGCAGGTCCTTGGCCTGGCGCTGTGTCTCGCCGGCCACCTGCTTGGCCTGGTCGGCGGCGGTCGAGGCGACCTGGCTGCCGGCCTGCGCGGCCGTCTGCCCGACGTTGCGGGCCTCGTCCTTCGCGACGTCCTTGGTGTGCTGGGCCTCGCCCTTGGCGACGTCCTTGGTGTGCTGGGCCTCGCCCTTGGCGACGTCCTTGGTGGACGAGCTGTCGGTCGTGTTGGTGGTCGTGGTGCTGGCGCCCGTCGTGGCCGGAACCGGCGGCGGGAACGGGGCATCGATGGAGTGAGTCATCGGTCCTCCTCGGCATGCTTCGTGGTCGGTGGGGCGCTACCCCGCCGTCGTTCCGGCACACATCCGGGCGGTGGAGCACCGCGGTCGGAGGGCCGTGACGTCGATGGGGTCGGCGCCGCGTGGGTTCTGGCGCAAGAGCTGATCCTGGATACCCGGCGCATCCGTGCGTCCCGGGGCGCGGCCGGAGGGCGGTGGGGCGGGCCGGCGCTGCACTGCACCGTCCCTCCGCGGCTCGTGGGAGCCCCGTTCCGCGCAGAGGGTGGGGTACCCCTGCCAAGGGGTAGGTGAAACCGCAAGATCGCGGGCGGTTGCTCAACCCGACCAGGGGAAACGCGGCGCGCGGCGCTCGGCGAACGCGGAGACGCCCTCGGCGAGCTCTCCGGCGGCGATCGTCTCGCGGTACCGCGCGGCGGCCAGCGCCTCGCCGTCCCCGCCGTCGGCCAGCGCGGCGACGACCTCCTTGGTCGCCCGCTGGGTGAGCGCCGAGCGGAATGCCAGCACCTCGGCGAACCGGTGCGCCTCGGCGTCGAGCTCACCGGGCTCGGCGAGCCGGTCGACCAGGCCGGTGCGCAGGGCGGTGGCGGCGTCGATCAGCTCCCCGCTGTAGAGCAGGTACTTCGTCGTCGCCGGCCCCACGAGGTCCACCAGGGCCTTGGTGGAGGAGGGGTGTGGACGATGCCGACCTTGGCCGAGGTGACGCCGAAGACCGCCGTCGGGTCGGCGAACCGCAGGTCGCAGCAGGTGGCGAGCTCCACGCCGCCCCCGATGCAGTGCCCGCGGACGACCGCGATCGTGGGCCGGGGGAAGGTGCGCAGCGCCGCCTGCGCGGCGAGGTTGTGCCGCCGCACGCCGGCCATGGGGTCGACCGGGTCGGCGCCGCCCAGCAGGTCGGAGATGTCGGCCCCCGCGCAGAAGCTGGGGCCGGCACCGGTGACCAGCAGGACCCGGACGCCGGGGTCCGCCGCGAGCGGCGCCAGGACGGCGGGGAGCTCCTCCCACATGCCCACGGTCATGGCGTTGCGCTTCTCGGGCCGGTCGATGGTGAGGACGGCGACGTGCCCGTCCCGCGTCACGCGCAGGTGGGGGGCTCCCGTGCGGGCTCCCGGCGCGAGCGTGCGAGTGCTGGGGGGCAAGGGGGGTCCTCCTCTCAACCCAGGTCGTCGGTGGCGAAGGTGTCGCAGCGCCGCGGGTCACCGGTCTCGTACCCGGTGCGGAACCAGCGCTGGCGCTGCTCCGACGAGCCGTGGGTGAACGCGTCCTGGTCCACCGTGCCGCTGCCCAGGTTCTCCTGGATGAAGTCGTCATCGATGCGGCCGGCGGCGTCGAGCGCGCGGTTGATGTCGTCCTCGGTGATCTCGGCGATCAACGGCTGCCCCGACTCGTCGGGGACGGTCTCGGCGTGGTTGGCCCAGGCGCCGGCGAAGCAGTCCGCCTGCAGCTCCAGGCGCACGGTGCCGCTGGTCGGCCCCGACTCGCCGGGGGTGACCTGGCGGTTGATGCCGAGCAGGTTCTGCACGTGGTGGGCGTACTCGTGGGCGATGATGTAGGCGTTGACGAACAGCCCGCCCTGCGCCCCGAACTGCTGCTGCAGCTGGTCGAAGAAGGTCAGGTCGATGTAGACCAGTTCGTCGGCCGGGCAGTAGAACGGCCCCGACCCGCTGGTGGCCCCGCCGCAGGCGGTCTGCACCGAGCCGGAGAAGAAGACGGTCTGGGTGGGCCGGTAGTCCGCGCCCAGCACCCCCGACCAGTAGTCCTGGATCGACTCGATGTCGGCGACCACCGCGCACTCGACGGAGGCGTTCGCGTCGGCCCCGGTGCGGCACTGCTGCTCCAGCTGGCCGTTGTCGGCCGTCTGGCCCGGCCCCAGACCGGAGAGACCGCCGACGCCGGCGCCGGTGCCGTCGCCACCGCCGCCGAGCAGCTGGAACAGCACCAGCACGACGATGCCGACCACGCCCAGACCGCCGCCGCCCACGGCCAGCCCGCGGCCACCGCCGAACCCGCCGCCGCCCCGCAGGTCGCGGACGCCCGACGTGTCGAGGTCGGCTCCTTCGCTGTACCGCATCCCGTGCTGCTCCTCCCGCCGTCCGGCCGAGTGCACGGTGCCACCGGCCCCGGGCGCCCGCGACTCGGGTCGGCGCGCAGCGGGCCCGCGGCGGCCCTAGATTCGGCGCATGCCGCTGGAGGGTGAGTACGAACCGAGCACGCAGCAGTGGGTGCGCGACCAGGTCGAGCGCTACGAGGCGACCGGCGGGCGCGAGGCCAACACGCTGCGGGACACCGGGCTGCCCGTGGCCATCTTCAGCACCCGCGGGGCCAGGAGCGGCAAGGTGCGCAAGCAGCCGCTGATGCGGGTCGAGCACGACGGCGTGTACGCCATGGTGGGCTCCCAGGGCGGGGCGCCGACGCACCCGGCGTGGGTGGCCAACCTGCGCGCGCACCCCGACCAGGTCAGCGTGCAGGACGGGCCGGAGCCGTGGGACGGCGTGGCGCGGGAGATCTCCGGCGCTGAGCGCGACGAGTGGTGGGAGCGGGCCGTGGCCGCCTACCCGCCCTACGCCGAGTACCAGCAGAAGACCGAGCGACGGATCCCCGTCTTCCTGGTCGAGCGCCGCTGACGCAGGACGGCCCCGCGGCTCACGGCAGCGCCGCGGCCAGCCGGGGGATCGCCGCGGCGACGTCGGCGTCCCAGCCGGTGAAGGGCTCCGCCTCGACGGTGCGGGCGGCGCCCCGGCCCGCCGCGCGCCACGTGCCGGTGATCCGGCCGTCGACGACCACGGTCGGGCGGAAGACGCCGTTGCGCCCGGGCACGATGCGTTCGGCGTGCGCCGGGTCCAGGACCGCGCCGCGGTCGGCGTAGCCCAGCACGAACTCGTCGAACCCCGGCAGCAGCAGCGGCGCCCGGGCGGCCTTCCGGTGCGCGGCGCAGCGTTCGGAGGTCTCCGGGTCGAGGAAGTGCTCGACCCCCTCCACCTCGATGCGCTCCAGCCGGTCGCGGACGGCGTCGAGCCCGGCGCGCACGTCACGCACGGTCGTGCCCGCCCAGCGGACGAGGTCGTGCACGGTGGCCGGCCCGTGGCCGAGGAAGTACCGCAGCGCCAGCTCCGCGAGCGCCTCCTCGCGGGTGAGCCGGCGGGGGGAGGGGATCCACTCGTCGAGCAGCACGAAGAGCTGCTCGCCTTCCTCGGTCGGCCCCAGGCAGAGCGTGCCGGTCTGGGCGAGGTACCAGAGCAGGTGGTAGCCGCGCTGACCGGTCGTCGGCACCCCACCCTCCTCGATCGCCACCAGCAGCGCCCGGCGGGGGAGGCGGCGGTCACCCGACAGCGCGGCGACGGCGAGCGTGCGGGCCCGCTCGGCGTCGGCTTCGGTCAACCCCAGGGCGGCGCGCCGTCCGGCGAGCCCGGCCAGCGCGCGCGGCCCGAGCAGCTCGAGCATCCAGGGCAGATCGCCCGCGGGCAGCAGGTGCAGCGTCCCCCGCATCGGCCAGGAGCGGACGACGGCCCCGGTGTCGAGGGCGTGCAGCACAGCGGCACGGTCCCGGGCCCGGGTGCGCAGGGCCACCGAGGTCACCGCGCCCGGGAAGTCCTGGCCCTGGAGCGCCAGGAGCCGGTGCACCGCCGCGGTGGGGTCCGCGGCCGGTGGCCCGGCCAGCCGCTGGGCCACCAGGCGCAGGAGGGCCACGTCGTGCAGCGTCGTCACGCGCACACCGTGGCAGAGGGGTGCGACGGTCGGGCTACCGCCGCCGCTCGACCACCTCGACCGGTGGGGTGGCCGCGTGCCAGGCGCGCGACCGCTCGCTGGCCTGCTCGCCCTCGTCCCCGTGCAGCCGGTCGGCGATGTCGTCGAGGATCGCCTGCCGGCCGTAGAGGACCACGACGTCGCCCGTGCGCACCTGGAGGTCCTCGCTCGGCGCCCCCATCCACGTGCCGTCGTCCCGTTCCACGCCCAGGACGGTGACCCCCTCCTCGGGCAGCCGGAGCGGCCCAGGGGACGCGAGGAGATCCAGTCGTCGTCCCGCACCGGCAGCTGGATCACCTGCCACCGGTCGCGGAGGTGCAGCAGGGCCGCGTAGTCGCGGACGTCGAGGTCCGCGACCCGGCTCAGCACCCGTTCGATGACCCGCCGCAGCACCCGGTCGACGCGGTCGTTCCGCGAGAGCCAGAGCAGCGCGGCCATCGAGCCGACGATGACCAGCGTCCGGCGCACGCCGCCCCCGGTGGAGTCCACCCCCGCGTAGGTGAGGATGAGCGTGCCGAGCACCGAGACGGCGCCGGCGCCGCTGACCAGCATCAGCCCCATGACGATCCGCCGGCGCACCGGGTGGGACACCACGGCCTCGGCCTCCGACGTCGTGAAGCCGGTCCCCGTGAAGGCCGAGCGGGCCTGGAACCGGGCGTGCTGCAGCGACATCCCGGTCATGGTCAGCGCGACGGTGGCGACACGGGTGACGAGCAGGCCCAGGGTGACGATGACGACGAGGGAGACGACGGCGGCCACGCACCACGCTTACCGTGCCCCGGCGTGCGGAGCGACCCGGCTGCCACACTGCCGGCGTGCGGGCGGAGGACTGGGACCGGCGGTACGCGGAGCAGGCGCAGTGGTCCGCGGGGCCGAACGAGCTGGTGGCGGAGCTGCTCGCCGACCTGCCGCCGGGCGAGGCTGTCGACCTCGCCGCGGGTGAGGGGCGGCACGCGCTCTGGCTGGCCGCACGGGGCTGGGCGGTGACCGCCGTCGACTTCTCAGCCGTCGGGCTCGAGCGCGGGCGGGGCCGCCCCGGTGCGGAGCGGGTCCGCTGGGTGACCGGCGACGTCCGCACCTGGTCGGCGCCGCCGGCATCGCTGGACCTGGTCCTCGTCGCCTACCTCCACCTGCCCGAGCCGGAGACGACGGCGCTGCTCACCCGGGCCGTCGGCTGGCTCCCCCCCGGCGGGCGGTTGCTCCTGCTGGGGCACGACGTGGAGAACCTCACGGCAGGGGTCGGCGGGCCGCAGGACCCGGCGATCCTGCACAGCGTCGACCGGCTCGCCCCGGTGGCGCGCCTCCTCGACGTCGACCGGCTGGAGCAGGTCCGCCGGGCCACCCCGCACGGCACCGCCCTGGACTCCCTGCTCTGGGGACGGGCGCGCGAGCTGACCGGTGATCGCGGCCCGCGTGCCGGCGTGGCGTCCCCGTCGTGACCGGGACGCCCGACGCGATCGAGGAGTGGTTCGCCGCCGCGCAGAGCTGAGCGGACCTCGGGCGGTACCGTCGCTCGCCATGATGGGCATGGGTGGTGCCGGCGGGCCGGAGTCGGAGCGCCGGCGGCGGCTGGTCGCGGCGATCGTGGTCCTGGCGATGCTGCTGGCGGCCGGGGCGACGGTGCTCTCCATCGCCCTCGGCTGAATCCGGTCAGGCCTTTGGGCCCTGGTGTCCGGCGCGGCGGAACGAGACCGTATGGAACCGCCGAGGCCTGATCCCGCCCGGCTCCACTCCGGAAACGAAGGACCGCCGATGACCCTGGTCGTCCCGCCGAGCTCCTCCGGCCCCGCCGCCGACGGCTCCACCGGTCCGGTGGACCTCCCCGCCGGCGCCACCCACGACCGGCCCCGCGGCGACGACGCGGTCAGCGCGGCCGTCGGCCGGCTGAGCGGCGAGTACTCCGGCCGGGTCGGGCGACGCGAGGTCGTCCGGGTCGTCCGGGAGAGCCGGCGCGACCTGGGCGGGTCGCCCGTGGGGGCGCTCCCCGAGCTGGTCGAGCGGCTGGCGCGCTACCGCCTGGACCGGCACATCGGCTGAGCGCCCCGGGAATGCGGTTGCCCGGCGGGGCAGGATGAGCCCGTGGGCTACGTCGACGTGACCGGGGTCCGGCACACCCTCTCCGACGGTCGGGTGCTGCTGGACGACGTCTCCTTCCGCATCGGGGAAGGAGCCCGCGCGGCGCTGGTGGGCGAGAACGGCGCGGGCAAGACGACGCTGCTGCGGATCATCGCCGGCGACCTCGCGGCCGAGGCCGGGTCGGTCGCCCGCACCGGTGGGCTCGGGGTGATGCGCCAGTTCATCGGGGCGGTCCGGGACGACACGACCGTGCAGCGGTTCCTCGTCGACCTCTCGCCGCCCGCGGTGCGCGACGCCTGGGACGCCCTCGAGTCCGCCGAGCTGACGCTCATGGAGACCGACGACGAGCGCTCCCAGATGGCCTACGCCGACGCGCTGGCGCAGTGGGGGGACGCCGGCGGCTACGACGCCGAGGTCACCTGGAACACGGTGACCGTCGCGGCGCTGGGTGTGCCCTACGAGCGCTGCAAGTACCGGGAGCTCGCCACGCTCTCGGGCGGGGAGCAGAAGCGGCTGGCGCTGGAGGCGTTGCTGCGCGGGCCGGACCAGGTCCTGCTGCTCGACGAGCCGGACAACTACCTCGACGTCCCCGGCAAGCGCTGGCTGGAGCAGCGCCTGCTGGAGACGCGGAAGACGGTGCTGTTCGTCAGCCACGACCGCGAGCTGCTGGCCCGGGTGGCCGACCGCGTGGTCACCGTCGAGGGCGGGACGGCGTGGGTGCACGGTGGCGGGTTCACCTCCTACCCCGAGGCGCGCACCGCCCGGCACGAGCGCCTGGCCGAGGTGCGGCGCCGGTGGGAGGAGGAGCACCAGCGGCTGGTCGACCTCGTCCGCACGCTGCAGCAGCAGGCCGCCAACTCGCCGGACATGGCCAACCGCTACCACGCCATGCAGACCCGCCTGGCCAAGTTCGAGGCCGCCGGGCCGCCTCCCGACCGGCCGCCGGAGCAGAAGGTCGCCATGCGGCTGCGGGGTGGCCGCACCGGTGTGCGCGCCGTGATCGCCGAGCAGCTTGAGCTGACCGGGCTGATGCGCCCGTTCGACCTCGAGGTCTGGTACGGCGACCGCGTCGGGGTGCTCGGCGCGAACGGGGCGGGCAAGTCGCACTTCCTGCGGCTGCTCGCGGGGCAGGAGGTCGCGCACACCGGGGCGTGCCGGCTCGGGGCGCGCGTCGTCCCCGGCTTCTTCGCCCAGACCCACGCCCACCCGGAGTGGCAGGACCGCACCCCGGTCGACCTGCTGTGGCACGGCGAGCCCGGCCGGCCGGGGGTCGACCGCGGGCGGGCGATGGCGGTGCTGCGCCGGTACGGCCTGACCGAGGCCGCCGACCGGCCCTTCCGCACCATGTCCGGCGGTCAGCAGGCGCGGTTCCAGATCCTCGCGCTGGAGCTGTCCGGCGCCACCCTGCTGCTGCTCGACGAGCCCACCGACAACCTCGACGTGCTCTCGGCGGAGGCGCTGGAGGAGGCGCTCGCGGCCTTCGACGGAACGGTGCTGGCGGTCACCCACGACCGCTGGTTCGCCCGCTCCTTCGACCGCTTCCTGGTCTTCGGCGCCGACGGTCGGGTGTACGAGTCCGCCGAGCCGGTGTTCGACGAGACGCGGGTCCTGCGGGCCCGCTGAGCACCTCCCCGAGTTGATCATCGGCGTGTGGCTGGGCGACACGCCGGTGGGGCCGACCGTTCGCCGATGATCAACGCGGGGTCGGGTCCGCTTCGGCGGGCTGGCCACCCGGCCCGGGTGCTGGGGCCGGCGCCGCAGGCCTGAGCCAGGGCCGTCGCGGGTCACAGGTCGACGTCGGGCTCCCCGGTGCCGCCGATGCGGTCGAGCTCGGCCAGCTCGGCGGGGCCGAGCACCCGCGCGGAGGCCTGCAGGTTCTCCTCCAGGTGCGCGACCGATGAGGTGCCGGGGATGAGCAGGATGTTCGGGGAGCGGGCCAGCAGCCAGGTGAGCGCCACCTGCACCGGCGTCGTCTCCAGACGCCGGGCCACCGTCTCCAGCGCGGCCGACTGCAGCGGGGTGAAGCCCCCGAGCGGGAAGAACGGCGTGTAGGCGACGCCGTCCCGCGCGAGCGCGTCGATCAGCGGGTCGTCGGCGCGGTGCACCAGGTTGTAGTGGTTCTGCACGCAGACCACCGGCGCGATGGCCCGCGCCTCCGCGTACATCTGCGGGGTCACGTTGCTGACCCCCAGGTGCCGGACCAGCCCCTCCTGCTGCATGGCCGCCAGCGCCTCGAACGGCTCGGCGAGCGAGCGCTCCACGGGCTCGGCGAAGCCGGGCATGCGCAGGTTCACCACGTCGAGGGCCTCGACCCCCAGGTGGTCGATGTTCTCCTGCACGGCCCGGCGCAGGTCGTCGGGGTCCAGGGCCTCGGGCCAGCCGCCGTCGGCGTCGCGGCGGGCACCGACCTTGGTCACGATGACCAGGTCCTCGGGGTAGGGGTGCAGCGCCTCGCGGATGAGTTCGTTGACGACGGTGGGGCCGTAGTAGTCGCTGGTGTCGATGTGGTCGACGCCGAGCTCGACGGCCCGGCGCAGCACCGCGATCGCGGCGTCCCGGTCGGCCGGCGGCCCCATGACGTGCGGGCCGGCGAGCTGCATCGCCCCGTAACCGATGCGGTGCACCTCCCGGTCGCCGAGGCGGTAGGTGCCGGACTGCTCCGCGGTGCCGATCGTCATGCGCCCTCCCTACCCGGTGGGCGGGGGGCATGCGCGCCTCAGGCGACCGGCTGCGGGTGGTCGGCGGTGCCGACCGGCACGGTGGCGGCCCGGGCGCGCCGGTCCGCGGACCCGGCGAGCAGCGCGAGCCCCGCACCCACCAGCGCGAGCGCCGCGCCCACCCACATCGGCGCGGTCAGCCCCAGCCCCTGGGAGATCACCAGGGCGCCGAGTGCGGCACCGAGGGCGTTGGCGACGTTGAACGCGGCCTGGTTCGCGGCCGACACCAGGCTGCCCCCGCGGATCCGCGCGGCCTCGATCACGCCGTTCTGCACGACCGGGCCCATGGCGAACCCCAGCGTGCCGAAGAGCACGAGCAGCACCACGGCCGCGACCGGCTCGCGGGCCAGGAAGGAGAAGGCCACCAGGATGACGGCGACACCGGCCATCCCGGCGGCGACGAACCGGAACCCGTACCGGTCGCCCAGCCGCCCGCCGAGCAGCGTGCCGACGGTGGTGCCGACGCCGAAGAGCGCCAGCACCGGTGTGATCCCGGCCGCGGGCAGACCGGCCAGGTCGGTGAGGATCGGGGCGACGTAGCTGTAGACGGCGAACGTGGCCGCGAAGCCGATCATGGTGAGGCCGAGCACGAGCCACACCTGGCCGCGGCGGAACGCCGCCAGCTCGGTGCGCAGGCCGGCGGCGTCGCCGCGGTCGCCGGGCAGCCAGGCCAGCAGCCCGGCGACGGTCACCAGCCCGATGACGGCGACGGCGGCGAGCACCAGCCGCCAGCTGGTCTGCTGGGCGACCCACGTGCCGATCGGGACGCCGACGACGTTGGCGAGGGTGAGCCCCAGGATCATCAGCGAGATGGCCCGGGTGGCGTGCTCGGGAGCCACCAGCCGGCGGGCGGCGACCGCGCCGACCCCGAAGAAGGAGCCGTGCGCGAGCGCGGTGAGGACCCGGGCGGCGGCGAGGGTGCCGTAGGTGGGCGCCAGTGCGGCCAGCGTGTTGCCGACGACGAAGACGGCCATGAGCGCCACCAGGGTCTGCCGCGGGGTGAACCGCAGGCCCAGCGCGGTCAGCGTGGGGGCTCCGACGACCACCCCGACGGCGTAGGCGGAGATGAGCAGGCCGGCGGCGGAGACCGAGACGCCCAGGCCGTCGGCGATCTGGGGCAGCATCCCCATGACGACGAACTCGGTGGTGCCGATGCCGAAGGCACCGATGGACAGGGCGAGCAGTCCGCGGGGCACGGGGAACTCCAGGGGACGCGGTCGGGGCGGGGCCGGCGGACGGCGTCGTCCTGGTGGTGCCGGGCTGCGTGCGGGTGGATCCGGTGTGGGCGGGGGAGCCCCGACCGGCGCCGGGCGGGCCCGGGGCCGGTCGGGACCACTGTGCCGAGCCGGGCGGCGCGGCCGCCCGGCGGGGGGTCAGGGCTGCAGGAGCACCTTCACCGCGCCGTCCTTCTTCTGGCGGAAGTTGGCGTAGGCCTCGGGCGCCTGCTCCAGCGGCACCCGGTGGGTGGCGAACTCGTCCACGCCCAGCGGGTCGCCCTCGAGCAGCAGGGGGAGGATGTCGGGCACCCAGCGCCACACGTTGGCCTGCCCCATGCGCAGCTGCACCTGCTTGTCGAACATGCGCATGAGGGGGAGGGGGTCGGTCGCGCCGCCGTAGACGCCCGACAGCGAGATCGTGCCGCCGCGGCGGACGGCCTCGATGGCGGTGTTCAGGGCAGCCAGCCGGTCGATGCCGGCCACGGTCATCACCCGCTCCATGATCGCGTCGGGCACGAGCGCGCTCGCCTTCTGCGCGATCGTGGCCAGCGGGGATCCGTGCGCCTCCATGCCGACGGCGTCGATGACGGCGTCCGGCCCACGGCCGTCGGTCAGGTCGCGGACGCGGGCGACGACCTCGGCCTGCTCCGTGCTGTCGATGACGGTGATGCCGTTGCGCCGGGCGCGGGCCAGGCGCTCGGGGACGACGTCGGAGGCGATGACCTGGCCGGCGCCGAGGTGCTTGGCGATGCGGGTGGCCATGTCGCCGATCGGGCCGAGCCCGAGGACCAGCACGCTGCCGCCCTCGGGGATGCCGGCGTACTGGACGGCCTGCCAGGCGGTGGGCAGCACGTCGGAGAGGTAGACGAACCGGTCGTCCAGCGGGGCGTCGGGGACCTTGATCGGCAGGGTGTTGCCGAAAGGCACCCGCAGGTACTCGGCCTGCCCGCCCGGCACCTGCCCGTAGAGCTTGGTGTAGCCGAACAGCGAGGCCCCCATGCCCTGCTCGCGGTTCTGCGTGGTCTCGCACTGCGAATGCAGCCCCTCGGCGCACATCCAGCAGTTGCCGCAGGAGATGTTGAACGGCACGACCACGCGGTCGCCGGGCTTCACCGCGGTCACGTCGCGCCCGACCTCGCGGACGACCCCCATCGGCTCGTGACCCATCACGTCGCCCACCGACATGAACGGCGCCATGACCTCGATGAGGTGGAGGTCGGACCCGCAGATGCCGCTGGAGGTGATCTCGACGATCACGTCGGTCTGCTCCTGGATGGTGGGGTCGGGGACGGTCTCCACCCGGACGTCGCCTCGGCCGTGCCAGGTCACTGCGCGCATGGGTCTTCTCCCTCGATCGGGCTGCGGAAAAGGGCTTTTAGGCCCTACGTGAGCCGGATCGCGCCACTCTCAACCATCTCCAGCGTGTTCGTAACGCTGCGCCGATAGACAGTTACGCTTAGGTGAGCAAACGGGCAGCGATGCGGTGATCCGGTTCACACAACCGGCCCCTCCTACCCCGTCGCAGAGATCACGAATCCATCACGGCGTGTTTACATGGGCCCCGCTCCTCTCCCCGGGAGTCGCTGTGCAATGTCCGCCGACGGAAGTCAGGTGCATGAGTTCGCTCCACCACGACCGCCTCCCCGAGAGGGGTGCGGCGCCGACCGCCACGGTCGACGCCACGCCCGCTCCGGCCCGCGCCACCCGCGGGTCGACCGAGGAGAAGGCCGCGTCCACGGCCTCGCCGCAGCGCCAGGGGAAGGCGCGCGGAACCGGGGCTCGCAGGACGACCGAGAACACCTCCCGCACGCGGGCCCACGCCGCCACGGTGACGGCCGCCGGGGCCACGGCAGCCACCGCCGGCCCGGCGACCGCCACGGCTGCCGAGCCGACGGCGCCGTCCGCGGCGCGGCTCTCCGCGGCCCGGGCCGCGGTGGTGCAGGTCATCGCGGCCAAGGTCGCCGCGGCGGCCGCCGCCGAGGCGCCGGCGCGGCGCCGGCCCACCCCGTACAAGCGGTCGGCCGTCGACGTCGCCGCCCTGGCGCCGGTCACCGACGTCACCGCGCTGGTCGACGCCCCGACCCCCGAGGCCGTCGTCGTCGTGAAGGACGCCCCGGAGCGTCCCGCGCCCGACGCGGGAGCGGCCGAGGTCGTGGCCGCCGTCGCGGCGGGCCGCCGAGGCTGGCTGGACCGCCGCCCGCCCGCGGGACGGCGACGGTCCGCGCTCTACCTCGCCGCCGCACTCGTCGGTGCGCTCAGCATCAGCGGCGCGTCGGTCAGCGGGGCGACGGAGGTGGAGACGGCCGGCCACTCGGTCAGCGTCGCCGAGCAGCTCGGCATCGACGCGTCGTCGGTGACGCCGCAGGTCGACGAGGACGACACCTCGCGGCTGCGCGAGATGGTCGCCAGCCGCACCGCCCGGGACGCCGATCGCACGGCCGCCGCGGACGCCCAGGCCGAGGCCGACCGGATCGCCCAGGAGGAGGCCGACCGCGCCGCCGCCGAGGCGGCCCGCCCGAAGGCGGTGCTCCCTGTCCAGGGTGGGCGGCTCACCAGCGGCTTCGGGCCGCGCTGGGGCACGCTCCACGCGGGCATCGACCTCGCGGCGCCCATGCGCACGCCGGAGTACGCCGTGATGGACGGCGTCGTGCTCGAGGCCGGCCCCGCCAGCGGCTACGGCCTGGTGGTCTACCTCCAGCACGAGAACGGCGACGTCACCGTCTACGGCCACATGGACGAGATCCTGGTGACGCCCGGCCAGGTGGTCCGCGCCGGCGACACCATCGCGCTGCTCGGCAACCGCGGTCAGTCCACCGGCCCCCACCTGCACTTCGAGGTGCACGTCGGCGGCATCGGCGGGGAGCGGATCGACCCCCTGCCGTGGCTGCGGGAGCGCGGCGTCCAGATCTGACACGCCCGATCCACGACGACGCCCTCCGCCGGAGCGATCCGGCGGGGGGCGTCGTCGCGCGTGGGGCAGCTCGCTGATGCCTCGCGTGGAGGTCGGCGCGCGCGGTGGGACAGTGGAGGCGCACGACCGGCCGGCAGGAGGAGATCGCGGTGGAGCACGGGCACCACTCGGGCATGTGGGTCCCGGAGGAGGCGCCGACCTGGGGTCGGATGTTCCTGCCGCACCTGGACCCCTGGTCGGTGCTGGCGTTCCTCAGCATCATCGGGCTCGTCGTCTACCTGGCCGCGGTCGTCCGCCTGCGCCGCTCCGGCGTGGCCTGGCCGTGGTGGCGGACGCTGGCCTGGGTCGGCGGCACCGCCTCGCTCTTCGCCGTCACCGGCACCTGGTTCAACGGCTACAGCATGGTGCTCTTCAGCATCCACATGACCCAGCACATGGTGCTGTCGCTCATCACGCCGCTGCTCCTGCTGCTCGCCGCCCCCGTCACGCTGGCGCTGCGCACCCTGCCGCGCGGTCGGGGGGCGGCAGGTGCCCCGCGGGCGCTGCTGCTGGAGGCGCTGCACAGCCGGTTCGCCCGTTTCGTGGCCCACCCGCTGTTCACCGTGCCGCTGTTCATCGCCAGCCTGTACGGCGTCTACTTCACGCCGCTGTTCGACGTGCTCATGTCCAACCCGGCGGGGCACCAGTTCATGCTGGCGCACTTCGTCGTCACGGGGCTGCTGTTCTTCGGGCCGATCACCGCCCAGGATCCGTGGCCGCGCACGCTCAGCCACCCGGGCCGGATGCTCGAGCTGTTCCTGCCGGTGCCGTTCCACGCCTTCTTCGGCGTCGCGATCATGATGGCCGGGTCGCTGGTCGTCGACACCTTCGCCCAGCCGCCGGCCGGGTGGGGCGTCGACCCCCTCGCCGACCAGGCCGTCGCCGGCGGCATCGTCTGGGCCTTCGGCGAGCTGCCCACCGTCCTGGTGCTGGCAGTCGTGTTCTTCTCCTGGGCGCGCTCGGACGACCGCCGGGCCCGCGCGCTGGACCGCGCGGCCGCTCGCGACGGCGACGCCGAGCTGACCGCGTACAACGCCCGCCTCAAGGCGCTCGCCGAGCACGGGTGAGGTGCTGGAACGGGGCCCCCTGCAGGGTCCCGTCGCGAGCCTGCGAGCGGTGGGGGGCAGGGGGTCCTCGCTCAGCCGACGTGGACGACGGCGTCACCCTCGGCCGGCAGGTCGTCCTTGGTCGCCTCGATGAGCAGCGCCGAGACGACGGCCCCCAGCACCAGCCCGGCCGCCCACGTGAAGGCCCTGGTGTAGCCCGGCCGGCGCCGAAGAGCCCTACGAGAAGCGCTGGCTGGCCCTCGGCGTCATCGCCATGACCGTCCTGCGCGCCGGCGGGGGAGGGGAGGGGTTCGGTCACGGGAGGCCCTCGGTTGTGCGGAGCGGGCCGGATCGCCGGCCGGAGGAGAACGTAGCGGCCTGCAACCATGTCGTCGTGCCTGTTTCGCTGGTGTTCACCTCCGACACGCACGTCCCCAAGCGCGCGCGTGACCTCCCTCATGGGCTGTGGACGGCGATCGACGCCGCCGACGTGGTGGTGCACGCCGGCGACTGGGTCGACGCCGCTCTCCTGGACCTGTTCGAGGCCCGCTCCCGCCGCCTGGTGGCCGTGCACGGCAACAACGACCACGGGCCGCTGCGCGACCGCCTGCCGCTGGTCGCCCGCGCCGAGATCGAGGAGATCCGGTTCGCCGTCGTGCACGAGACCGGCGACGCCAAGGGGCGCGAGCAGCGGTGCGCGGTCCGCTTCCCCGACACCGACGTCCTGGTGTTCGGGCACAGCCACATCCCCTGGGACACGGTGGCGCCCTCCGGGCTGCGGCTGCTCAACCCGGGCTCGCCCACGGACCGGCGCCGCCAGCCGCACGGCACGTACGTGACGGCGGTCGCCGACGCCGGGCGCCTGCGGGACGTGACCTTCCACGCCGTGCCGCCGCGGCGGTGAGCGGACCGCCGCTGGACCCGCGCGCGGTGGCGCTGCTGGCCTGCCCGGCCTGCGCCGCGCCCCTCACCGCCGAGCCCGGCGACGCGGGGCTGCGCTGCGACCGGGGCCACGCCTTCGACCGCGCCCGTCAAGGGCACGTGACGCTGCTGCCCCCGGGCCACCGGGCGCCGTCGGGGGACTCGGCGGCCATGGTCGCCGACCGGGTGGCGTTCCTCTCGGCCGGTCACTACGACGGCGTCACCGCCGCCCTGGCCGAGGCCGTCCGCGCGCCCGGGGAGCCCGCCACCCTGCTCGACCTCGGCGGCGGCACCGGGCACCACCTGGCCCGCCTGCTCGACGACCTCCCGCGGGCGGCGGGTGTGGTGCTCGACGCCTCGCGCTACGCCGCGCGCCGGGCGGCGAGGGCGCACCCGCGCGCGGTGGCGGTGGTCGGGGACACCTGGGCCCGGCTCCCGGTGCGCGACGGCGCCGTCGACCGGGCCCTCGTGGTCTTCGCCCCGCGCAACGGCCCGGAGATCGCCCGGGTGCTGCACCCGGAGGGGCGGCTGGTCGTCGTGACGCCCGGCCCGGACCACCTCGCCGAGCTCGTCGGCCCGCTGGGCCTGCTCCGCGTCGACCCCGGCAAGGCCGGGCGGCTCAGCGCGACCCTGGAGCCCCACCTGGCGCGCGAGGGCGGGCGGCAGCACCGCCGGACCCTCTCGCTCGACCACGCCGCCGTGGCGACCCTGGTGGGCATGGGGCCGCACGCCCGGCACCTCACGGCGGCGGCGCTCGCGGCCTCGCTGGCGCGGTTGCCGGCCGCCGTGGAGGTCACGATCTCGGTCGACGTGGCCACCTACCAGCGCCTCCGGTGATCCTCGCGGCGCGCCTCACCTGCCCGACCTGAGGTGCCGCACGGCACGGTCTAAGCTGCGAGCCGTGACGATTGCACCGGCGCCCATCGTGAGCCGGCCCAGCCCGGCTCACGTGGTCGAGAAGGGCTCGCGGCTCTCGAACCTGCTGCGGACCACCGACCACAAGACCATCGGTCTGATGTACCTGACCACCTCGTTCGTCTTCTTCATCGGTGGTGGCCTGATGGCGCTGCTGATGCGGGGTGAGCTGGCGCGGCCGGGCCTGCAGTTCCTGTCCCCGGAGCAGTACAACCAGCTCGTCACGATGCACGGCACGGTCATGCTGCTGATGTTCGCGACGCCGCTGTTCTTCGCGTTCTCGAACCTCATCATGCCGCTGCAGATCGGTGCGCCGGACGTCGCCTTCCCGCGGCTGAACGCCTTCTCCTTCTGGCTGTTCCTGTTCGGCAGCCTGATCGCGGTCGGCGGCTTCCTGACCCCCGGTGGCGCGGCGGACTTCGGCTGGTACGCCTACGCGCCGCTGTCGAACGTGGTCCACTCGCCGGGCCCCGGCGCGAACATGTGGTTCGCGGGCCTCGCCGTCAGCGGTCTGGGCACGATCCTGGGCGCGGTCAACTTCATCACCACGATCGTCTGCCTGCGGGCGCCGGGCATGACGCTGTTCCGGATGCCGATCTTCACCTGGAACACGCTGGTGACCAGCGTGCTGGTCCTCTTCGCCTTCCCGATCCTGACCGCCGCCATCATGGGCATGCTGGCCGACCGCAACATGGGCGCTCTCATCTACTCGGATGAGAACGGCGGCCCGATGCTGTGGCAGCACCTGTTCTGGTTCTTCGGGCACCCCGAGGTCTACATCATCGCGCTGCCGTTCTTCGGCATCGTCACCGAGATCATCCCGGTCTTCGCCCGCAAGCCGCTGTTCGGCTACAAGGGCATGGTCTTCGCGACGCTGGCGATCGGTGCCCTCTCGCTCGCCGTCTGGGCGCACCACATGTACGCCACCGGGGCGGTGCTCCTGCCGTTCTTCGCCTTCCTGACCTACCTCATCGCCGTGCCGACCGGCATCAAGTTCTTCAACTGGATCGGCACCATGTGGCGGGGTCAGATGACCTTCGAGACGCCGATGCTGTTCTCCATCGGCTTCATGATCACTTTCCTCCTGGGTGGTCTGACCGGCGTGCTGCTGGCCAGCCCGCCGCTGGACTGGCACGTCAACGACAGCTACTTCGTCGTCGCCCACTTCCACTACGTCGTCTTCGGCACCGTCGTGTTCGCCGCCTACGCCGGCATCTACTTCTGGTTCCCCAAGATGTGCGGCCGGATGATGGACGAGCGGCTGGGCAAGCTGCAGTTCTGGCTGACCTTCATCGGCTTCCACGTCACGTTCCTGGTGCAGCACTGGCTGGGCAACGAGGGCATGCCGCGCCGCTACGTCGACTACCTGGAGACCGACGCCTTCACGACGCTGCACACGGTGTCGACGATCGGCTCGTTCATCCTGGGCGCCGCGACGATCCCGTTCGTCTACAACGTGGTGAAGTCGTGGAAGTACGGCGAGCTCGCGCTGCGGGACGACCCGTGGGGCCACGGCAACAGCCTCGAGTGGGCCACCTCCTCCCCGCCGCCGCGGCACAACTTCGTGGAGATCCCCCGGATCCGCTCGGAGCGCCCCGCGTTCGAGGCGCACTACCCGCACCTCATCGAGCGGCTGCAGGCCGAGGCCCACGTGGGCAAGCGGCACGAGCCCTACGGCGGCGTCAGCGAGCTCGGCGCCACCACCGGTCACCGCGCCGGGCCGAACGACCCCGACCCGACCTGAGGAAGGACCACCCTTCCCCCGCGCCCCGCAGGCTCGGCGCGGGGCCCTGCGGGGTGGCCGTCCAGACCGTCACCGACGCCCCGTCGGCCTCCGGGCCGGCGGGGCGTCGGGCGTCTGCCGTGGCGGGTCAGGGGGCGCAGGCTGCGTGCGGCACGATGACCGCGTGCCGCACGAGCCCACACCCGACCTGCTGCCCGCCCCCGTCGCCACCGCGCCGCGGGCGCTGCTGACCGTCACCGGGGCGGACCGGCCGGGGGTGACCGCCCAGCTCTTCACCGCCCTCGCCGCGGACGGGGACGGGCACCCCGCCGTCGAGGTCCTCGACGTCGAGCAGGTCGTGGTGCACGGGCACCTGGTGCTCGGCGTCGTGGTCGGCGCCCTCGGCAGCGGGGGGAGCGCGCCGGTGGGGGAGGAGGAGCTGCTCGACCGGCTCCGCACGGTGGCGCAGGACGTCGAGACCGCGGTGGGCGTCCGCGTGTCCGTGGAGTCGGCCAGCGGCCCCGACGCACCGGTCGCCGCGGGGCGCCCGCACCACGTCATCGTGCTGGGGCGCCCGGTTCCGCCCGAGGCGGTGGCCGGGGCCGCGCAGGCGGTCGCCGGCATCGGCGGCAACATCGACGCGATCCGGCGGCTCTCCGACTACCCGGTCACCAGCTTCGAGCTCACCGTCTCCGGGGCGGAGGCCACCGCCCTGCGCGCCGCGCTCGCCTCGGTGGCGGCCTCGACCGGCGCCGACATCGCCGTCGAGCAGGTCGGGATCGCCCGGCGCAGCAAGCGGCTGATCGTCCTCGACGTCGACTCCACCCTCGTGCGCGGGGAGGTCATCGACGAGCTGGCCGCGCGCGCGGGGCGGGCGGCGGAGGTCGCCCGCATCACCGCGGCCGCCATGAACGGCGAGCTGGACTTCGCCGAGTCGCTCCGGGCGCGGGTCGCAGTGCTGGCCGGGCTGCCGGAGGAGGTGCTGGACGAGGTCCGCGAGCACCTGGTGCTGACACCCGGCGCGCGCACCCTCATCCGGACGCTCCAGCGCCTCGGCTTCCGGTGCGGCATCGTCAGCGGCGGCTTCACCCAGATCACCGACCCGCTGGCCGAGAGCCTGGGGCTGGACTTCGCCGCCGCCAACACGCTCGAGGTGGTCGACGGCCGCCTCACCGGCGGGCTGGTCGGGGAGATCGTCGACCGGCCGGGCAAGGCGCGGGCGCTGATCCGCTTCGCCGAGCAGTACGGCATCCCGCTGGACCAGACGGTGGCCGTGGGCGACGGGGCGAACGACCTGGACATGCTGAGCACCGCGGGGCTGGGGATCGCGTTCAACGCCAAGCCGTTCGTGCGGGAGCAGGCGCACACCGCGCTCAACCAGCCCTACCTCGACGCGGTCCTGCAGGTGCTCGGGTTCACCCGCGACGAGGTCCTCGACGCGGTCTGACCGCCCACCCGCCGCCATGATCAGGTTCCCTGATCGTGGCGCGTCCTCCCTCACGGCCGGCGGTGAGGGGGGACACCGCGCGGTGAGGGTGGACGTCGTCGCAGCGGCGTCTCAGGCGGTGCGGGGCGACCCCTCCAGCGCGACGCCGGCGGTGCGCAGCTGGTCCAGCGCCGCCGCGGTGGTCGCCTCGGAGACCCCGGCGGTGAGCGGCAGCAGGACGCGGGTGGCGAACCCCGCGGCGACCGCGTCGAGTGCCGTGGCGCGCACGCAGTGGTCGGTGGCGATGCCGACCACGTCCACCTCGCCGACGCCGTGCTCCCGCAGCCAGTCGGCCAGCCCCACCCCGTCGGCGGCCCCCTCGAAGCCGGAGTAGGCGGCGGCGTACTCGCCCTTGTCGAACACGGCCTCCAGCGGGCCGCGGTCCAGCGCCGGGTGCAGCTCCACCCCGCCGGTGCCGACCACGCAGTGCGGCGGCCAGGTCTCCAGGAAGTCCGGGTGCTCGGCGAAGTGGTCGCCGGGGTCGATGTGGTGGTCCCGGGTCGCGACGACGTGGTCGTAGCCCGCCGTGCGGACGTGCTCGGTAATCGCGGCCGCGACCGCTGCGCCGCCGGCGACGGCCAAGCTGCCGCCCTCGCAGAAGTCGTTCTGCACGTCGACGACGATCAGTGCACGGGTCATCTGTGCAGTGTGCCTTTCCCGGCCCCGTCCAGGGCACCGCCGCGAGCTTGCGAGTGGTGGGGAGGACGGGGTCCTTCTGCCGCTCAGGTGGTCTCGGTCTCCAGCGCCGGTTCCCCGCGGGAGAGGGCCCATGCCTCGGCCGGCAGCGCCTCGCGCACCCGCGCGTGGTGCTCGCGGGCACGTCGCAGCGCCTCGGGCGGGGTGACGTCGTCGCAGGGCGCGCCGTCGCGGACGAGCGGCACCACCAGGTCGCGATCGCCCTCACGCGGCTCGACCGGGGAGCTGCTCACCCCCTCGGCGGTGGCCGTGCCGTCGGCGGCGTGCCGGCGCACGGCCCGCTTGCGCCCGCCGACGGAGTTCTTGCCCTCCGAGCGCTTGGCCACCGGGACGCCGTCGCGCTCCACCAGCTTGTAGACCATCCCGGCCGTCGGCGCTCCCGAGCCGGTGACCAGCGAGGTGCCCACCCCGTAGCCGTCGACCGGCGCGGCCATGAGCCCCGCGATGGCGTACTCGTCCAGGTCGCTGGTGACGATCACGCGGGTGCGGGTGGCGCCCAGCTCGTCGAGGAGCTCCCGGGCGCGCGTGGCCAGGGTCGGCAGGTCGCCGGAGTCCAGCCGGATGGCGCCCAGCTCCGGCCCGGCCACCTCGATCGCCGTCCGGATGCCCTGCTCCACGTCGTAGGTGTCGACGAGCAGCGTGGTGCCGGTGCCGAGGGTCTCCACCTGGGCGCGGAAGGCCGCCCGCTCGTCGTCGTGCAGCAGCGTGAACGCATGGGCGCTGGTGCCGGTGGTCGGGACGCCGTAGCGCCGCCCCGCCTCCAGGTTGGAGCTCGACGCGAAACCGACGAGGTGGGCCGCGCGGGCGGCGGCGACCGCGGCCTCCTCGTGCGTGCGGCGCGACCCCATCTCGATGCAGGGCCGCTCGCAGGCCGCCGCCACCATGCGGGCGGCGGCCGAGGCGATCGCCGAGTCGTGGTTGAGGATCGACAGGGCCAGCGTCTCCAGCAGCACGCCCTCGCCGAAGGGGGCGCGCACGGTGAGCACCGGGGACCCCGGGAAGAACAGCTCGCCCTCGGCGTAGCCGTCGACGTCCCCGCGGAACCGGAAGTCGGCCAGCCAGTCCAGCAGCCGCCGGTCGGTCAGCCCCTGCTCGCGCAGGGTCGCGAGCTCGGCGTCGCCGAACCGGAAGTGCGGCAGCGCCTCGAGCAACCGGCCGGTGCCGGCGAGCACCCCGTAGCGGCGGCCGTGCGGCAGGCGGCGGGCGAACACCTCGAACACGCAGTCCCGCTCCGCTGTGCCGTCGGCGAGCGCGGCGGCCAGCATCGTCAGCTCGTAGCGGTCGGTGAGCAGGGCGGGAGCCGTCGGCATGGCTCCGGAGCGTAGGCGGACCCCGGTCGCCGGGGCGGACGACGTCCTAAGCTGGGACCCGTGGCCGGACCGCTCGCCCCGACCCGGGCCCCCGAGACGACCGTCGAGGAACACGGAGACCTCGACCGGCCGTGGGTGACCGTCGTCTGGAACGACCCGGTCAACCTCATGACCTACGTGACCTTCGTGCTGCAGGAGCTGTTCGGTTACGACGAGCCGACCGCCACCACCCTGATGCTCCAGGTGCACCACGAGGGGAAGGCGATCGTCAGCTCGGGCCCGCGCGAGCGCATGGAGCACGACACCAGCCGGCTGCACGCCTACGGGCTGTGGGCCAGCTACCAGAGGGACTCATGAGCGAGCTCGCGAGCTCACGATGACGGAGCGCCCGGGGTTCACGCGTCCGACGAGCGCAGCGAGGAGGGACTCGTGAAGCCGTTCCGCGCCAAGGGCGGCCACCTCGTGGCCCGCCTCGACCGGGCCGAGGCAGGCATCGTCGGGCTGCTGCTCGACCAGCTGGAGCAGCTGCTGGCCGCCGACCGGGCCGACAGCAGCGGGGACCCGGTGATGGACCGGCTCTTCCCCGCGGGGCACCGCAGCGACCCGGCGCTGGCCGAGGACTACCGCGGCCTCACCGAGCAGACCCTGCGCGGCGGCAAGGCCGACGACCTGGCCACCGTGCGCGCCACCCTGCCGGCCGACGGGGGAGAGGTCCGGCTGGACGACGAGCAGGCCGGTGCCTGGCTGCGGACCAGCAACGACCTCCGGCTGGCGCTCGGCACCCGCCTGGACATCGGCGAGGACACCGAGCCGCCGGAGGAGATCGTGGACGAGACCGACCACCAGCTCGCGGTCTACTACTGGCTCACCGCGCTGCAGGGGTCGCTCGTGGACGCGCTCGTCGCCGGTCGCGCCGGCCGAAGGTGAGCAGCACCAGGGCGGCGAGCAGCAGGTCGAGGACGAAGAGCACGTAGACCATCCCGTGCAGCTCGACGTCGGCCAGGATCGCGCCGACGGTGGAGACCAGCACCAGGGCCGAGGCGGCGAGCAGCAGGAGCAGGAGGACCGCGCGCACGACGACGATGACCACGACGGGGCCCCGGTCGCCCGGGTGCACGGCGCTGTAGCCGTGGTGCCGGAACAGCCCTCGCATGCCCATGACCAACGCCGGCAGGGCCAGCAGCACGACGCCGGCGGTCAGGAGCAGCGGGACCCACACGACGCCGACCGTATCGGTCCCGGCTCGTTCCCCGGCGGCCACCCGGCGGGCCCCGGCCGGTCACCCGGCAGGGGGGCGTCCCGGGGGCGATCGGGGATGGGCCCGGTGGGCACGCCTAGACTGGCGGACGTGCTGCGCATCGACCGCGCGACCTACGACGCCATCGTGGCCCACGCCCGGAAGGACCATCCGGACGAGGCCTGCGGCGTCGTCGCCGGACCGGAGGGGACCGACCGTCCCGAGCGCTTCGTCCCCATGCTGAACGCGGCGCGGTCGCCCACGTTCTACGAGTTCGACAGCGCCGACCTGCTCGCGCTCTACCGCGACATGGACGACCGGGACGAGTGGCCGGTCCTCGTCTACCACTCGCACACCGCCACCGAGGCCTACCCCTCGCGCACCGACGTCGGGTACGCCTCCGGCCCGGCCGCCGACCCCCGCACGCACTACGTGCTGGTGTCCACCCGCCACCACGGTCCCGAGACCGGCCTGGCCGGCGACGACGTCGAGTTCCGCAGCTACCGGATCGTCGACGGGGAGGTGTCGGAGGAGGAGGTCGAGATCGTCGAGTCCTACCTGTTCGGGCACTCGCCGACGACCGTCGTCTACGACTGAGAGAGGGCCCCGCCCTCCCCGCCCCTCGCACGCTCGGGGCGGTGCCCTGGACGGGGCCGTCCCGGAATGCCCCGCGGCGAGCGGGCGTTGCCCGGCTCAGATGCACCACCGCTGCCTCTGCAGCACCCCCCCAAGACAGCCACGTCCCGAGGAGAACCACGCCATGGCCATCGAGGTCCGGATCCCGACCATCCTGCGCACCCACACCGGCGGCAGCAAGACCGTCGAGGGCCAGGGGGACACCCTCGCCGCGCTGATCGACGACCTCGACAGCAAGCACTCGGGCCTCAAGGACCGCCTCGTGACCGAGGAGGGCAAGCTGCACCGCTTCGTCAACGTCTACGTCAACGACGAGGACGTGCGCTTCACCGGCGCCCTGGACACCCAGGTCAAGGACGGCGACTCGGTGACGATCCTCCCGGCGGTCGCGGGCGGCTGCTGAGCGGCGCCCCGCTCCTCGCCCCTCGTCCCCGTTCCGGAAGAGCTCATCCGATGGCCCGCTTCGCCTCCCTCGTCGACTCCCTCGGCGGCACCCCGCTCGTCGGGCTGCCCAACCTCTCGCCGACGCCGGACGTGCGGCTGTGGGCCAAGCTCGAGGACCACAACCCCACCGGCTCCATCAAGGACCGCGCCGCGATCAAGATGATCGAGGCGGCCGAGAAGGAGGGGCTGCTGCGGCCCGGCTCGACCATCCTCGAGCCGACCAGCGGCAACACCGGCATCTCGCTGGCCATGGTCGCCCGGCAGCGCGGCTACCGGCTGGTCTGCGTGATGCCGGAGAACACCTCGATCGAGCGGCGGCAGCTGCTGCAGATGTACGGGGCGGAGATCATCTCCTCGCCGGCGGCCGGTGGCTCCAACCAGGCCGTCGCCATGGCCAAGGAGCTCGCCGCCGAGCACGACGACTGGGTGATGCTCTACCAGTACGGCAACCCGGCCAACGCCCAGGCGCACTACGAGGGGACGGCGCCGGAGATCCTCGCCGACCTGCCCTCGATCACCCACTTCGTCGCCGGGCTCGGGACGACGGGCACGCTCATGGGCTGCTCCCGCTACTTCCGCGAGCACAAGCCCGGTGTGCAGGTCATCGCCGCGGAGCCGCGCTACGGCGAGCTGGTCTACGGCCTGCGCAACATCGACGAGGGGTTCATCCCCGAGCTCTACGACGCCGAGCTGCTGGACTCGCGGTTCTCCGTCGGGCCGGACGACGCCATCCACCGCACCCGCCAGCTCGTGGAGCGGGAGGGGATCTTCGCCGGCATCTCCACCGGCGCGATCCTGCACGCTGCGCTGGGCATCGCCGACAAGGAGGTCGCGGCCGGGCGCCGGGCGGACATCGTCTTCATCGTCTGCGACGGCGGCTGGAAGTACCTGTCCACCGGCGCGTACGCGGGCACGCTCGAGGAGGCGACCTCCGCGCTGGAGGGCCAGCTCTGGGCCTGAAAGGACCACCCTTCTCCCCACGGCTCGCACGCTCGCCGCGGGCCCCTGAAGGGTGGCCGTTCCAGCACGTCGCCGCGCTCGCCGCGGGCCCCTGAAGGGTGGCCGTTCCAGCACGTCGCCGCGCTCGCCGCCGGCCCCTGAAGGGTGGCCGTTCCAGCACGTCACCGGGGGTCGGCGGGACCGTCGGTGGGGGCCGCTAGCCTGACCGGCGACATGGGGACGCAGCCAGGAGCCGACGCGCCGATCGGCATCTTCGACTCGGGCGTCGGTGGGCTCACCGTCGCCCGCGCCGTGCTCGACCAGCTGCCCGGCGAGGCCGTCCGCTACATCGGCGACACGGCGAACGGCCCCTACGGCCCCCTGCCGATCGCCGAGGTGCGCCGCCACTCCCTGGCGGTCATGGACGAGTTGGTCGGCAGCGGCGTCAAGATGCTCGTCGTCGCCTGCAACTCCGCCAGCGCCGCCTCCCTGCGCGACGCGCGGGAGCGCTACGACGTCCCGGTGGTCGAGGTGGTCCTGCCCGCGGTCCGCCGGGCGATCGCCGCCACCCGCAACGGCCGGATCGGCGTCATCGGCACCCAGGCGACGGTGACCAGCGGCGCCTACGACGACGCCTTCGCCGCCGCGCCGCAGGTGTCGGTGACCTCGGCCGCCTGCCCGAGCTTCGTCGACTTCGTCGAGCGGGGGATCACCAGCGGCCGGCAGCTGCTGGGCCTGGCGCAGTCCTACCTGGACCCCCTCATGGCCGCCGGCGTCGACACCGTCGTCCTGGGCTGCACGCACTACCCGCTGCTCACCGGCGTGCTCTCGGTGGTGCTGGGGGACGGCGTCACGCTCGTCTCCAGCGCCGAGGAGACCGCCAAGGACGTCTACCGCGTGCTCACCCGCGCCGACCTGCTCCGCGATCCCGCGGCGCCCTCGCCGCGGCACGTCTTCCTGGCCACCGGCGACCCCGAGCCGTTCGCCCGGCTCGGCCGCCGCTTCCTGGGGCCGGAGGTCGGTGCCGTGCTCGGCGCCGGGCGGGCGGGTGCCGCGTGAGGCTGACCGTCGTGGGGTGCTGCGGCAGCGGGCCCGGCCCCGACTCACCCGCGTCCTGCTACCTGGTGGAGCACGACGGGTTCCGGCTCGTCATCGACCTGGGCAACGGCTCCTTCGGGGCGCTGCAGCGGTTCGCGGACCCCGCGTCGGTGGACGCGGTGTTCCTCTCGCACCTGCACGCCGACCACTGCCTCGACATCGCCCCGTTCGTCGTCTGGCACCGCTACTCGGGCAGCCCCCGGGGGCCGCTGGTACCGCTCTACGCGCCGGTGGGCGCCGAGCGGCGGCTGGCGCTGGCCTACGACGTGGACGGCGACGGCCTGACCGACGTCTTCGACTTCGTCCCGGTGGGCCCGGGGACCTTCCGCCTGGGCCCCTTCGACGTGGAGCTGGCCCGCACCGCGCACCCGGTCGAGACCTACGCCATCCGGCTGACCGCGGGCGGGCGGTCGCTGGTCTACACCGGCGACACCGGCCCCTGCGAGCGGGTGGTCGAGCTGGCCCGCGGCGCCGACGTGCTGCTCGCCGAGGCGGCGCACCCCGACAACGCGCCCGGGCAACCCCCGGGTCTGCACCTCACCGGGCGGCAGGCCGCCCAGCACGCCGCGGCTGCCGGCGTCGGCCGGCTGCTGCTCACCCACATCCCCGCCTGGGTCGACCACATCGGCCAGCTCTTCGCCGCCAGCTCGGTGTTCAGCGAGACCGAACTGGTCACCCCCGGCGCCACGTACGAGATCTGACGAAGGAGCCTCCTTCGCAGGCTCGCGGCGGGCCGCTGCAGGAGGGCCGGTTGCCGGATGGCCGTGATCGCGGAACGGTGACCCCATGGAGGAGCGGGACGGCGTGCCGCTGAGCAGCCTGGACTCGCCGCTGGGTGACGGGCTCGGCGTCTCCAAGCGCGCGCTCGTCGACCACCTCGACGCCGTCGCCGACCGGCTGGTCCCGCTGCTGGCGGGCAGGCCGCTCTCGGTGGTGCGGGTACGGCCGGGCCAGGCCCCGTTCATGCAGCGCAACGTCAGCAAGGGCGCCCCGGCCTGGGTGCGCACGGTCGCCGTGTGGGCGGAGTCCGCCCACCGCGAGGTGCACCAGGTGCTGTGCGACGACCGCCGCACCCTGCTGTGGCTGGCCAACCAGCGCGCGGTCGAGTTCCACGTGCCCTTCCTCCCGGCAGGCTCGCGGGAGCCGACCGGGCTGGTGCTCGACCTCGACCCGCCCGACGGCGCGGACTTCTCCGCCGTCGTGGCCGTCGCCCGGCTGGCCCGCCGGGCGCTGGAAGATGCCGGGCTCGCCGGCGCGGTGAAGACCAGCGGCTCCTCGGGGCTGCACGTCGTCGTCCCGGTGCAGGGCTCCCCGGTCGAGGACGTCGCCGCGGCCACGCGGGCCCTGGCGCAGCGGACGGCGCAGCTGGACCCCGGGGTCGCGACGACGGCGTTCCTCAAGGAGGAGCGGGAGGGCCGGGTGTTCGTGGACTCCACCCGGTCGGGGACCGGCACGGTCGTCGCCGCCTACAGCCCGCGGGTACGGCCGGGGTTGCCGGTGTCGGCGCCCGTCGACTGGGCCGACCTGGACGCGGTGCGGCCGGGCGACGCCACCGTCACCTCGGGGTCGTCTCTGCCGGACTGGGCGGCGCTGCTGCCGGAGCCGCAGCAGCTCCCGGCCGCGCTCGTCGCCGAGGGGCACACCATCCCGGTGGCCCGGGTGCAGGCCATGCACGAGGGCAAACGGCGGGCCCGGCTGCGGCGTGAGGCAGCGGAGGGGGACGCCGGCCGGTAGCCCTCGAGCGGGCGGGTGCCGACGACGTCGGGGCCCGCTCCTCCTGCCCTACGCTGCCATCCGTGAGCGGCGCCCCGGAGGAGATCGTGCGCCACGCGGCGCGGACCCTGATGAGCGGCCGCCGCCTGGACACCGGCACCCTGGCGACGGAGCTGGGCATCTCCCGGGCGACCCTGTTCCGCCGCGCCGGCAACCGGGACGCGATCCTCGGCGAGGCGCTGGCCTTCCTCGGCCGTCGGACGCTCGCGGCCGCCGAGCGCGAGCACGACGCCCGGGCGTCCGGGGACGGGCCGGGCACCCGGCTCCGCTCCCTGGCGGTGATGGAGGACTTCCGCTACGCCCTCAGCACCTCCCTCCCCGTCCGCCGCCTGCTCGACGAGGAGCCGGCGACCGCGATCCGCGTGCTCACCGATCCGCAGGGCCGGGTCCAGCCGCGGGTCGTGGAGGCCTACACCGAGCTCTTCCAGCGGGACGTCGACGAGCACGGGTTGGAGCCGCAGATACCCGTTCCGCTGCTCGCCCTCGCCGTCGTCCGGCTGGGGGAGTCCTTCCTCTACTCCGACGTGCTCGCCGCCCGGGCACCGGACCTCAAGGCGGCGACGACCGTGCTCGACGCGCTGGTCACCAGCGTCTTCGGGCTCGATCGCCGCTGAGGACGACGTCCGGGCCGTTTCCGGGGATGTTCCGGCGGGCGACCCTCCGCCGCCGGCGGCTGTCCCCAGGCGCGGCGGTCGTCCACAGTCGGGTCTCGGGCGCCCCGGTCGTCGGTGGCCGGCGGGACGCTGGGCGGCATGACGACCGATCCGCAGACGATCGCCTGGCTCGACCAGGAGGACAGCCGCCTGGCGCAGGCGATCCGCGTCCACCGGTTCGCCGTGCAGTACGTGATGCGCGGCGCGGCCTCCGACGAGCCGGCGTTCGGCTACACCGTGGGCCTGTTCGGGGTGGGGCACCCCGAACTGGTCGTGGTGGGCGTCGGGCGCGAGGCGGCGAGCGGCCTGCTCGACCACGTCGCCGGCCTGGTCCTCGACGGCCGGGACCTGGTGCCGGGCGAGGTGCTCACCCACGGTCGGGCGGAGCCGCTCGTGGTGGAGGAGCTGCCCAACCCGGGGGAGGTCCTGTTCAGCGCCAACCGCTTCTACCAGCGCCCCGACGAGTACTCGGTGCCCGCCTACCAGCTGACCTGGGCCCACCCGGACGGCGGCTTCCCGTGGGACCCGGGCTACCCCTGCCCGCCGGAGTGCCAGCCCCGGCCGGGGACGTGGCGGGCCTAGGCAGACGTTCTTGCCCGACCACCCTGCAGGGGCCCCTCCAGGGTGGTCCTTCAGTCCAGCCCGAGGTCGCGGCGGAGCTTGGCGACGTGCCCGGTGGCCTTGACGTTGTAGGAGGCGCGCTCCACCCGGCCCTCGGCGTCGATGACGAACGTCGACCGGATCACGCCGACGACCTCCTTGCCGTACAGCTTCTTCGTGCCGTAGGCGCCGTAGGCCTGCATCACCCGCTTGTCGGCGTCGGAGACGAGCGTGATGCGCAAGTTCTCCTTCTCCCGGAAGCGGGCGAGCTTCTCGACCGGGTCGGGGGAGATGCCGATGATCTCCAGCCCCGCCTCGGCGAGGTCGCCCGCCGCGGCGGTGAAGTCGACGGCCTGCGTGGTGCAGCCGGGCGTGAGCGCGGCCGGGTAGCAGTAGACGATCACGCGGCGGCCGCGGTACGAGGAGAGCGACACCGGGGTGCCGTCGGCGTCGGGCAGCGTGAAGTCCGGCGCCGGGTCGCCGGCGGCCAGGCGGACGGGGGCGGCGTCGGTCTCGGTCATGCCGCGCATCCTGCCGTGTCTCCGGGAGGGGCTCGCAAGGGGGCGCACCTCAGCCGGGCAGGAAGGAGAAGCGGACGTGCCGCTGGTGGTTGTCGGTGTTGGTGTCCACCAGGCAGATGCGCTGCCAGGTGCCCAGCATCAGCCGCCCCTCCAGCACGGGGACGCTGGCGTGCGGCGGCACGAACGCCGGCAGCACGTGGTCCCGGCCGTGCCCCGGGCTGCCGTGCCGGTGGCGCCACCGGTCGTCGCGGGGGAGCAACTCGTCCAACTGGGCGAGCAGGTCGTCGTCGCTCCCCGCGCCGGTCTCCAGGATCGCCAGGCCGGCGGTCGCGTGCGGGACGAAGACGTGCAGCAGGCCGTCGCCCTCCGGCTGCACGAACTCGGCGCAGTCGTCGGTGAGGTCGACGACGACGGGGACGCCCCCGGTCCGGACGGCACGCAGCTCCGATCGCATGGCGCCGATCCTGCCGGAGGTCCGGGCCCGCGCGCCCGCCAGCGCGCGGGAGGGCGGGCTCGGGCCGCGGCGGGCCGTCGGCGGCGCGCACTACTGTCGGCACCCGTGACGCAGCCTCGACCCACCCCCCGCGCCGACGGCCGTTCGGCCGACCAGCTCCGCCCGGTGACCATCACCCGCAACTGGCTGGACCACGCCGAGGGCTCGGTGCTCGTCGAGTTCGGCCGCACCCGCGTCCTGTGCGCGGCGAGCGTCACCGAGGGGGTGCCCCGCTGGCGCAAGGGCTCGGGCCTGGGCTGGGTCACCGCCGAGTACTCGATGCTGCCGCGCGCCACGCACACCCGCAGCGACCGCGAGTCGGTCCGCGGGAAGATCGGCGGCCGCACGCACGAGATCAGCCGGCTGATCGGCCGCTCGCTGCGCGCCTCGATCGACCTGGGTGCGCTCGGGGAGAACAGCATCGCCATCGACTGCGACGTCCTGCAGGCCGACGGCGGCACCCGCACAGCGGCCATCACCGGCGCCTACGTGGCGCTGGCCGACGCGGTGGCGTGGCTCGGCGAGCGCAAGAAGCTGGCGAAGAAGGAGCCACTGGTGCAGTCGGTCGCCGCGGTCAGCGTCGGCGTCATCGACGGCGAGCCGCGGCTGGACCTCGCCTACGAGGAGGACGTCCGCGCGGGCACCGACATGAACGTGGTCTGCACCGGGAACGGCGGCTTCGTCGAGGTGCAGGGCACCGCCGAGGGCGCGGTCTTCGACCGGCCGACGCTCGACGCGCTGCTGGACCTGGCGGTCGGCGGCTGCGCCGAGCTCACCCGCCTGCAGGCCGAGGCGCTGTCGCGCGAGCCGGTCGGCCGATGAGCACGCGGCTGCTGCTGGCCACCCGCAACGCCGGCAAGCTCGCCGAGCTCCAGCGACTCCTGGCGAGCGCGGTGCCCGGGGTCGAGGTCGTCGGGCTGCGCGACGTCGAGGAGTACCCGGAGGCGCCGGAGACCGGCGCGACGTTCGCGGAGAACGCCTTGCTCAAGGCCCGGGAGGCCGTCCGGTACACCGGGCTGCCCGCCGTGGCCGACGACTCCGGGCTCGCGGTCGACGCGTTGAACGGCATGCCCGGGGTCCTCTCGGCGCGCTGGTCGGGCCGGCACGGCGACGACGACGCCAACACCGCGCTGCTGCTCGGCCAGCTCGCCGACGTGCCCGATGAGCGGCGGGGCGCGGCGTTCGTGTGCGCGGCGGCGCTCGTCACCCCCGACGGCACCGAGCGGGTGCTGGAGCGGGAGTGGCGCGGCCGGGTGATCCGCGAGAAGCGGGGGAGCAACGGCTTCGGCTACGACCCGGTGTTCGTCCCGGAGGGTCTGGAGCTGACCTCGGCCGAGCTGGAGCCGGCGGAGAAGGACGCCCGCAGCCACCGGGGGCAGGCATTCGCGGCCCTCGTGCCGGTGCTCGCCGAGGTGCTGGGCGCCCGCTGAGGCGTCAACCCCGCTGGAGCGGGAAGCCGAGCCAGGCGAGGGAGTCCGCCTCCTCGGGCTCGGCGTGCCGGCCCGGGCGCACGGGCTCCTCGCCGGCGCCCTCCAGCGGGCGCCGACGGCCGGTGCGCATTGGCGGCTGCGTGCGGGCCGGGCGGCGGTGGAGTGGACGACGGCGGCCGAACCGGGCTGACGGGCGGCTCCCCGAGGTCCAGCGTCCGGCGCGTGAGCCTGCCCGCCCGCGTCCGCCCACCCGGGGCCGGCGACCAGCGGGAGCTGCTCGTCGGCTGGCTGGACCTGCAGCGCGCTGTCGTGCACCTCACGTGCGAGGGGCTCACCGACGACGACGCCCACCGGGCTCTGCTGCCGACCTCACCGCTCATGTCGATCGCCGGCCTGGTCTCCCACCTGCGCTGGGTGGAGCACTGCTGGTTCGAGGTGCTGTTCCTGGGCCGGTCGAAGGAGGCCAACCCGCAGTTCGGCGACGACGGGAGCGCCGACTGGCGCGTGGGCGGCGTCCCGCTGGCGCGGCTGCTCGACGAGTACGCCCGCAGTGCGCCGCATCGACGGAGATCGTGGCGGCCGCGTCGCTGGACGAGCTGGGTCGCGAGGAGGAGTACGGGGGCACGACCCTCTCGCTGCGCTGGATCCTCGGGCACAGGGTCGAGGAGGTCGCGCGGCACGTGGGGCACCTCGACCTGCTCCGCGAGCTGGTCGACGGGCGGACCGGCTACTACTGATCGCGGCGCGTGAGCGGCCGTCGGGCGGGGCACACCGGGGCGATGCAGGTCTTCGTGGACGCCGCCCGGCCGCTGCGCTTCGCCGACGGCACCCCGGTGACCGCGGCCTCGGGCGTGGCCCCGCTCGGGGACGGCTGGCTGGTCGTGCAGGACGACTCGACGATCGCCGCCTGGCGCCGTCCGGACGAGGTGGTGGCGCTCGAGGTGCTCCCGCCCGTCGAGGGGCTGCGCACGTTCCGCGAGGCGGAGGGCACCAAGCGCCTCAAACCCGACCTGGAGGTCGCCTGCCCGGCGGAGGTGGACGGCGAGCCGGCCGTGCTCCTGCTCGGCTCTGGCTCCTCGCCCCGGCGCATGCGCGGGGTCCTCGTGCGGCTGGAGGGCGGGCGGCCGGTGGTGCGCTCCGCGGAGCTCGGCCCGATCTACCACCGCGTGGCCGACGTCCTGGGGCTGCCGATGGACCACGTGAACCTGGAGGGGGCGAGCCGCCACGGCGACGTGGTCCGATGGTTCAACCGCGGCAACCTCATGGCCGGCGTCCGCTCCGCGAGCGTCGACGTGCCGCTGCGGGACGTGGTCGCCGCCGTCCTCGGTCGTGCGGAGCCCGCCGCCGTCCCGGTGGACCGGCCGCGGGAGTACGAGCTGGGCCAGGTCGAGGGCGTGGGCCTCGCGGTCACCGACGCCGTCGCGCTGCCCGACGGGCGGGTGCTGCTGAGCGCCGCCGCCGAGGACACCCCGAACGCGGTGGACGACGGTCCCGTGGTCGCCACCGCGATCGCGCTGCTGGACGGCGACACGGTGCAGGCGGTCGTGCCCATCCCGGAGGTGGACGGGCACGTGCACAAGGTCGAGGGGTTGGCGCTGTGCGGGGTGGACGGCGACACCGTGCACCTGCTGGCCGTGGTGGACGACGACGACCCGGACGCGCCGTCGGCCGAGCTCGACCTGCGGGTGCTCCTGACCTGACGAGTGCGCACGACGCCCGATCAGCCGAGCGCGGCGCCGGCCGAGCTCGCCGCCCCGAGGCCGGCTGCGAGGAACCGTCGTTCCCACGGGAAGACGTGGAGCCCGATCCGCTGGGCCGTCTCCTCCAGGCGCCGCAGCCAGGCGCGGCGGGCCAGGTCGTCCCCCGCGAGCAGGGCCGACTCCACCAGGTACGTCACGTGGTCCGGCCAGACGGTGGAGGGGTCGATGCCCTCTTCGGCCTCCCGCAGGAGTTCTGAGGCCTCCGCCCGGCGTCCGGCGAGACGCGACAGCCGCGCGCGGCGCAGGCGGAGCCGTCCCACGAACACCGGGTCGTCGCTCGCGGCGTGCGTCTGCTCGGCCAGCTGCAGCGCTACCTCTGCCTCCTCCAGGCGGCCCTGGACGGCCAGGAGGTCGACCAGGCAGCACGACTGGAAGTGCAGGAGGAGCACCCGACCACCCGCGCGGGCGACCTCGATGGACGTCCTCATCACCGATTCGGCGGCATGGAGCCGCCCGGTGTGGTGCAGCAGCCACGCCTGCGCCCACGGCACGAAGTCCTCCGTCGTCGACGTCGCCGCCCCGTCGAGGAGCCGGACCGCTCTGTCGACGAACCCGGTCGCCGCGGGGACGTCGCCCACGCAGAGGTACCGGACACCCAGCTCGGCGCAGACCTTCGCCAACGCCGGCCGGTCGCCCTTCCGCTCGACCGCGTCCAGTGCCCGGTGCTGCCATTTGATGGCGGTAGGCAGCGAACGCAGGCACCACAGCCAGGACAGCTGGTCGGCGGCTACCGCGACCAGGACGTCGGGTGCGGTGGGCGCGTAGCGGACCGGAGCGGCCCGGTGCCGCTCGGCCGCGGCGGCTGCCTCGGTGGCGAGGCCGATCGCCTCGTCGATGCACGGGTTCCGGATGTCGGCGAGCAGGAGGAGGGCGTAGGCACGCACGAGCTCGTCGCCCGCCGCCCGCGCGAGGGACTCGGCCTCGACCAGCAGCCCCTCCGCCCGGAGGAACTCCACGTTGCCGGTGAGCTGGACCAGGTGGCACAGCCCCATCGCGCGGGCCGGCGCCCCGGGTGCCGCCTTCGACAGCGCCCGCTCCAGCCGGCGACCACCCTCCTGCTCCTGGCTGGCGTTCCACCACAGGGCGTAGCTGTCGACGACGAGCTGCAGGTGGTCCTCGGCGCGCCCTTCCCGCTCGAGGGTCTCCATGGCGCCGCGGAGGTTGTCCGCATCCGCGACGGCTCGCGCCACCCAGCCCCGGGAGCCCGGACCCTCACTGCGCGCGGCGAGCTCGGCGGCCCAGGCGGCGTACCACTCGGCTGCCCGCAGCCGCGTCGCCACCTCCTCGCCGGAGGCGGCGAGACGCTCCGCGGCGTACTGCCTGACGGTCTCCAGCAGCCGGAACCGCGGCGAGCCCTCGACCGGCTCCACCCGCTGGACGAGCTGCCGCTCGAGCAGGTCCAGGAGGACGTCCCGGACCGGGACGTCCAGATCCGTCCCGCCGATGGCCCGGACGGCCTCGAGGTCGCCGCCACCGCGCATCACGGACAGCCGCCGGAGCAGTCGCTGCTGGTCGAGGTCGAGGCGGTCGTGGCTCCAGCTGACGGCCGCCCGCAGGGTGCGGTGCCTCGCGTCGACGTCGGGGCGACGACCCGACAGGTCGAGGGGGTGGGCAAGCTCGGCCAGCAGGCCCCGGGCGCCGAGGGACCCCAGCCACGGCGCGACGATCTCGATGGCGAGGGGCAGCCCGTCGAGGGCACGGACGACGTCCCGCACCGCACGCCAGTCGTCCCCGGCGAGCGAGAGCCGGCGGTCGGCAGCCCGGGCCCGGTCGAGGAGGAGGGCGATGGACGGCGTCGCGGCCAGGCGACCGGGGTCGGTCTCGGTCGCCGACGGCACCGGCAGCGGGTCGACCGGGTAGCGCTGCTCGCCCGCCGCGCGCAGCGGTTCACGCGAGGTCGCGAGCACGCGCACACTGGGGGCGCCCAGCAGCAGCTCCGCGACGACGGGTCCGACGCCCGCGATCTGCTCGAGGTTGTCCAGGACCAGGACGAGCCTCCGGTCAGCCAGCCGGGCGACCAGGTCCGCGACCGTCTCCGCCGGCTGCACCTCGAGGCGCGCGGCGATCGCACCGGGGAGCAGGGCAGGGTCCTCCACCGCGGCCAGTTCGACCGTCGTCGTGTCGATGCCTGCCCTGGTGGCGTAGTCGGCAGCGGCCTCCTCGGCGAGGCGGGTCTTCCCGGAGCCACCGGGCCCGGTCAGCGTCACCAGCCGGGCGTCGTCGAGCAGTCCGCACACCTCCTGGACGTCGTCCTCACGGCCGAGGAAGGAGTCCAACCGCGGTGCGATCCGACGACGGTTCGCCCCGGCCGCACCGGCGGAGAGCGCGGGCTCGTGGCGCAGCACCCTCGTCTGCATCGCCTGCAGCTCCGTGCCCGGATCGACGCCCAGTTCGTCCGCCAGGCGACGACGGGTCTCCTCGTACGCCCCGAGTGCGTCGCGCTGCCGGCCCTGGCGCACGAGCGCCCACATGAGCAGCGCCGTGCTCCGCTCGCGCCACGGCCGTGCGTCCCGGAGCCGGTGGAGGGCGGCGGTCACGGCAGGGAGGTCGTCGTCATCTCCCGTCCCGAGCACCGTCTCCGCCCAGGTCTCGACGACCGCATCACGGTGCTCTTCCAGGGCCCGCACCGCCGAGGAGTGGAAGGGACGGTCGGCGAGGTCGGACAGCACGGACCCGGCGCACAGGGCGAGCGCGCGCTCCAGGCCGTGCCGCGCCTCCGCTGGCCGGCCGGCGGCCGTGAGCCGGCGTGCGTCCTGCACGAGCGCGGAGAAGCGGAGCAGGTCGCTCTCCCGCTCCTCCAGCCGCAGCCGGTAGCCACGCCCGACGGTCGTGATCCGTGCTTCGCCCATGTCGCCGCCGGCCACCAGGGCCTTCCGCCAGGCGGAGACGTACGTCTGCAGGATGCCCGCCGCGCTGTCGGGAGGGTGCTCGCCCCAGAGCCCGTCGACCAGCGCACCGGTGCTCACGACCTCGCCGGCGTGCAGGGCGAGCAGTGCGAACAGGGAACGCCGCAGCGGACCCGCAGGCCCTACCGGAACGCCCGCGACGGTGACGCGCAGCGGGCCCAGCACCTGTACGTGCAGTCCTCCCGCCATGGCGCCCCCACCCGGTCCGGCTCGGATGCTCCCACCGCTCCGCGCATCGGTACAGGGCCGTTGGAGCGGGGCTGGAGCGCGGTTGCACCCCCTGCCGGGAGCGTCCTGGGTGTCGCCGATGGCGACCCGTCCTCAGGAGACAGCCATGTCCCTCTCCACCGGCCGCACCGGCTCCCGGTCCGACCTTCGTCGTGGACGCCCGTGCACGCGACGGCTGCTCGTCCTCGTCGCAGCCGTCCCTGTGGCCTTCGGCATCTCCGTGACCCCGGCCGGGGGCGTCCCGACCGAGGGCGATGCGGTCCCGTCCGTCAGCGACCCTGCCGCTCCGCGCTGGGGCTGTGGTGACGGCCCGCGGGAGCAGGCGTTCTTCGGGCAGCGCTACGGGTGCCTCACCCCGGACGAGCGGGGCCCGGTGCTCGAGTCCACGGACCGGTGAGGGGGCGGGGGTTCCCGTCGGGGATCCGGCCGTGGCGGCCCTGCCGCCCGCGGGCCCGGCCGTCGTGCGGGAGGGGGGAGTCGAACCCCCACGCCCGAAGGCACCAGATCCTAAGTCTGGCGTGGCTGCCGTTACACCACTCCCGCGTGGTCCCGGAGTGTAGGAGCACCCGCACGAGTGGCCGTGGAGGACCGTCGGCGCGCTGACCTGCGGGACGTCTGGCAGGCTGTCGCCGTGCCCCGCGACCCACGACAGATCCAGCTCGAGATCGATGCGGCCCGCGAGTCGCTGGCCGCCACCCTGGACCAGATCGCCTACCGGAGCAGCCCGACCCGCCTGAAGGCGCAGGGCCGGGACGCCGTCCAGCGCTTCCTGCAGACGCCGGCGGGCCAGGCCACGATCGGCGCGGTCGGGCTGCTGGTCACCCTGGTCGTCGTCCAGAAGGTCCGGCACCGCCGCAAGGTCGACGTCGTGCAGGTCGGGCGCCGCAAGGTCGTGGTCGAGAAGCCCCACCGGACGCGCTGATCCGGTGCGCCGCGATCCGGTCGGCCCGGGTCAGGAGTCGGTCTGGGACTACCCCCGGCCCCCGTCCGCCGAGGTGACCGGGCGGCACGTCGTCGTGGAGCTCGGCGGGCGGGTGCTCGCCGACACCCGTCGCGCGGTGCGGGTCTGCGAGACCAGCCACCCGCCGGTGTACTACGTGCCGCGCGAGGACGTCGCCGTCGACCTGCTCGAACGGGCGCCGGGCCGCTCGGTGTGCGAGTGGAAGGGGGCGGCGACCTACTGGGACGCCGTCCTCGACGGCCGGCGCGTCCCGGGCGTCGGGTGGTCCTACGAAGACCCCGCCCCGGGCTACGAGCACCTGCGCTCGGCGATCGCCTTCTACCCCGGCAGGGTCGACCGGGCGCTCGTCGACGGGGAGCAGGTGCGCCCGCAGCCGGGCGGCTTCTACGGCGGCTGGATCACCGACGAGATCGCCGGCCCGGTCAAGGGAGGGCCCGGCACCCTCGGGTGGTGAGCGGCGGGGTCAGCCCTGGGTGCGCACCAGCGGCAGGACGACGGTCTCGAGCACCTCGTCGGCGAAGGCCTCGTCGACCGGGCGGTGCGTGAGCAGCCAGCGCTGCACGAGGAGCGCGCTGATCGTCTCGGCGGCGACCGAGCTGCGGAACTCCGGGCCCACCTCGCCGCGGGCCTCGGCCTGCTGCCACACCCTCTCGAAGGACTGCCGCCACACCGCGAGCGGCCCCTGCTCGAACGCCTCGGCGAGCGCCGGGTGGCGCGGCACGGTGGAGAGCAGCGACAGCGTGGCCGCGCCGGTCGGCCCGTTCACGACGCCGACCAGGGTGCGCATGATCTCGCGCAGGTCGCCCTCGAGGGAGCCGGTGTCGGGGCTCTGCGCCACGTCGCGGTTGAGGTCGGAGATGGTGTCGACCACGAGGTCCTGCTTGGTGCGCCAGCGGCGGTAGATCGTCGCCTTCCCGACGCCGGCCTCCGCGGCCACCGCGTCCATGGTGAGCGCCCCGTAGCCCACATCGGCTAGCAGTCGCAGGATCGCGGCACGGATGACGCCGTCGCGGCTGGGATCGCGCGGCCGGCCGCCACGGCTCGGGCGGTCGGCTTCGGCGGTGGGGAGTGCGGCCATGGGCAAACCTTAGACATTCAAGTTGAGAAAGTGCTGGAAGTCCCCTGTGAGTACCCCGGAAGAGCGCTCCGATACCGCCGCGCGCCTGTCTCGCGGGCCACATCCGGTGCGTCACCCTGTCCTGCGTGGGAACCATCTGCGGCGGTGTCTGCGGGTGCCGCCAGAACTGGGAGGTGCCCGGCCGGGCGAGCCGCGCGCTGCTCGCCACCTCGATCGGGCACGTGCTGCCGCACGTGGCCCGCACCGCGAGGACTCTGGGCCTGACCGTCCACTCCTCACCCCAGCTGGTCGACGTCGTCGACGACCGCGGCGGGCGTGGCCTGGAGCGGCTGTTCCAAAAGCTGGCGCGGGAGCTCACCGGCGCCGAGACCGAGGCCGTGCGGGTGGCCACCGACCCGCCGGACGACGGCCCCGCGCTCACCGCCCGGCTGCTCACCGCACCCACGCTCGCCGTCGAGCTGGCCCGGCGCGGGGTCACCGTGGAGGTCGGCGTCCTGGCCGAGGCCGAGCTCTGGTCGGTGTACCAGCCGATCGTCTCGCTGGCCGACCGGTCGGTCGTCGCACACGAGGCGCTGCTGCGCGGGCTGGTCGACGGCCGCGAGGTCGGGGGCGGGGACCTGTTCTTCGTCGCCGAGTCGGCGGGCTGGCTGGACCGGCTGGACCGCATCGGCCGGGAGTCCGCGATCTCCGGCGCGATGCCGTGGCTCGGCGGGGACGACCTGTTCATCAACGTCAACCCCACCTCCATCTACCGGCCGCAGGTCTGCCTGGCCAGCACCGAGCGGGTCGCGCACGACGCGGGTGTCGACCCCCACCAGCTCGTCTTCGAGGTCGTCGAGTCGCACGCCGTCGCCGACCGCGGGCACCTGGTGTCGGTGCTGGAGCACTACCGCTCCCTGGGCTGGCGGGTCGCGCTCGACGACGTCGGCGCGGGCTGGTCCAGCCTGTCGCTGCTGGCCGCGGTCCGGCCCGAGGTGGTCAAGCTCGACAAGGGGCTGGTGCACGAGCTGCCGGACGACGGCGCCCGCACGGTGCTGAAGGCGGTGACCGACCTGGCCCACCAGCTCGGGGCGGTCGTCGTCGCCGAGGGCGTCGAGACCGAACAGCTGGCCGAGGAGGTCGCCGCGCTCGGGGCCGACCTGGGCCAGGGCTGGTTGTTCGGCCGGCCGGAGCGCCCGGAGCCCGCGGTGGAGGAGCCCGAGGGGCGCTGGCAGCCGGTGGCGCGCTCCCGCTGAGGCCCGCGGCGCTCAGCCCAGGGCCCACCCGGTGAGCACCGGCCGGCCGTGCTCGTGGCCCAGGACGCCGTACCGGCCCGCGGGCAGCGCGAACAGCGACCCGGCCTCGGGAGCGAGCCCCAGCCACCGGGCCGTCAGCACCCGGAGCACGTGGCCGTGGGCGACCAGCGCGACGTCGCCGTCGGGCAGCCGGTCCCGCACCCGGTCGAGCACCCGGTCCACCCGCACCCCGACGTCCGCGAGCGACTCACCGGGGACCTCGGCGTCCACGGTGCCGTCCCGCCAGATCGACCACTGCCGGCCCAGCTCCTCGCTGATCTCGGCCGTGGTCCGGCCCTCGTAGCCGCCGTAGTGCAGCTCGACGAGGTCGCCGTCGACGGCCGTGGTGGTCAGCCCGGCGAGTTCCGCGGTGCGCCGTGCCCGCTGCAGCGGGCTGACCCGCACCTCGGCGAACGCCCGGCGACCCAGCACCTCCCGCAGCGAGCGGGCCTGCTCCTCGCCCTCGGGCAGCAGCGGCAGGTCGGTCGCCCCGGTGTGCTGGCCGCTCCGGCTCCACTCGGTCTGCCCGTGCCGGAGCACCACCAGTTCTCCCATCGGCCCATCGAACACGCCCGGCAGGGAACACGCACGGGGGTTGCCACGCTGGCTCCCTGCATGACCACCGCACAGCTCAGCGACACGTTCACCATCGGCGGCGACCTCCCCGTGCACCGGCTCGGCTACGGCGCGATGCAGCTGCCCGGCCCCGGCGTCTGGGGCGAGCCGGCCGACCGCGCCGCCGCCGTGCGCGTCGTGCGGGCCGCCGTCGAGCAGGGCGTCGACTTCATCGACACCGCCGACTCCTACGGCCCCGAGATCAGCGAGCAGATCATCGCCGAGGCGCTGCACCCGTACCCGGAGAACCTGGTCATCGCGACCAAGGCCGGCCTGACCCGCCAGGGCCCCGGCATCTGGACGCCGGTGGGCCGCCCCGCCTACCTCAAGCAGCAGGTGGAGCTCTCCCTGCGGCACCTGAAGCTCGACCGCATCGACCTCATCCAGCTGCACCGCATCGACGCCGAGGTGCCGCTGGCCGACCAGCTGGGCGCCTTCAAGGAGCTCCAGGACGAGGGCAAGGTGCGCCACATCGGCGTCTCCGAGGTCTCGGTCGAGGAGCTGGAGGCCGCTCGCCAGGTCACCGAGATCGTCAGCGTGCAGAACCTGTACAACCTCACGAACCGGCAGAGCCAGGACGTGCTCGACTACGCCACCGCCGAGGGCATCGCCTTCATCCCGTGGTTCCCCATCGCCACCGGTGACCTGGCCGCCCCCGACAGCCCGGTCGCCGACATCGCCCGCGAGCTGGACGCCACCCCGTCGCAGGTGGCGCTCGCCTGGCTGCTGCAGAAGTCGCCGGTCATCCTGCCGATCCCCGGCACCAAGTCGGTCGACCACCTCACCGAGAACCTGGGTGCGGCGCGGCTGACCCTCTCCGACGAGGACATGGCCCGCCTGGACGCCATCGCCTGACCCGCACTTCCCGCGGGCCATGCGAACTCGTGGCCATCGCCGCCTGATGGCCACGAGTTCGCATGACTCGCGGCTCACCCGCCTCTCAGCCGAGCCCGAGCGCCGCCCGGATGGCCGCGAGCACCTGGTCGGGGCGACCGAGCAGGTCGGCCGAGGTGAAGCGCAGGATGGTCCAGCCCGCGAGGACCAGGCCGTTCTGCCGGCGGACGTCCGCCACGAAAACGCTGCGGTCCCGGTGCACGTCGCCGTCGAACTCCACCACCACCCGGCGGTCGGGCCATGCCAGGTCGACCTGCCCGAGGAACCGCCCGCCGTCCCGCACGACGTGCTGCAGCACCGGTGGCGGCAGGCCCGCCTCGTGGATGGCCCAGCGCAGCACCGACTCCATCGGGGAGCCGGCCAACGGGTCGGCGCACGCGGCGACCCGTCGGGCGGTCACGATCCCCCGACGTCCGGCCGATCGCAGCAGGACGGCGGGGAACTGGGCCCGCGGGTACCCCCGGGCCAGCATCTGGTCGGCGACGGCCAGGAGCGCAGCGGGTGGGACGACGGCGGCGAGGTCCATCCAGGTCCGGCTGGGCGAGGTCGTCACCACCCCGTGCAGCCGGCGCGTCTCGGGTGCGGGCACGTCGGAGAAGTGCAGGCGGCGGTCGCGGCGCTGGCGGAGCCGGGCGTCGCGCGGGACGTTCAGGTGCACCCGCTCGTCCTCCGCCACCAGTGGCACCTGGAAGCCCCACAGGCGGGCCGCCGTGAGGTGGCTGACCACTGCCCCGTCCGGAGCGCCGAGCAGCACGGCGCGCATCCGCTGCAACTCGTCGCCGGATCGGGGGAGGTAGGTGTCCCGCGAGGCGTGCAGGACGTCCCGGTGACGCAGGTGCCAGTCGGTGATGCCCTTCGCCCGGGCGCCGCGCCGGTCCAGCGGACCCTGGACCCGTGGCGGTACCGGGGGCGTGGGCATGCCGAGGAGCGTGCCGAAATCAGGGGTCGCTGCGCTCCCGCCATCCACAGGCAGGGCGAGCCATGCAACCTCGTGGCCATCGCCGGCTGATAGCCACGAGTTCGCATGGCTCGGCACGGCCGGACCCCGGCGCGAGGGGCGGACGCGGCACGCGTCACCATGGCCCCGTGGACGCCGAGGACTTCCGCCAGGTCAAGGACGCCGTTCGCCAGCTCATCCGCGAATCGGTGCTGCCCCGCGAGGAGCAGATCGAGGACGAGGACCGCATCCCCGACGACCTGCGCGCGCAGGCCGCGGAGATGGGGCTCTTCGGCTATGCGCTGCCCGAGGACTACGGCGGGCTGGGCGTGACGATGAGCGAGGACGTCGAGCTGGCCATGGAGTTCGGCTACACGACGCCGGCGTTCCGCTCGCTGTTCGGCACCAACAACGGGATCTCCGGCCAGGTCATCGCCAAGTTCGGCAGTGACGAGCAGAAGACGAAGTACCTGCCGCGCCTCTCCGCGGGCGAGCTGATCGGCTCGTTCGCGCTCACCGAGGCCGAGGCCGGCTCCGACCCCTCCGCGCTGCGCACCAGCGCCCGCCGTGACGGCGACGAGTGGGTCATCAACGGCAGCAAGCGGTACATCACCAACGCGCCGATCGCCGACCTGTTCGTCGTCTTCGCCCGCACCGACCCCGAGCAGAGGGGCGGCCGCGGCATCTCCAGCTTCGTCGTGGAGACGACCACGCCCGGCGTCACCCTCGGCCCCCGCGACAAGAAGATGGGCCAGGCCGGCGCCTGGACCTCCGAGGTGTTCTTCGACGACGTCCGGGTGCCCGCCGACGCGCTCATCGGCGAGGAGGGTCGCGGCTACGCCAAGGCGCTCACCGTGCTCTCCCGCGGCCGCCTGCACATCGCGGCGCTCTGCGTCGGCATGGCGCAGCGGGTGCTCGACGAGTCGGTGGCCTACGCGGCCAGCGCGAAGCAGGGCGGGGCCCCGATCGGCCGCTTCCAGCTGGTGCAGGCGATGCTCGCCGACATGCACGCCGAGCTGCTCGCCGGCCGGAGCATGGTGCGCGACGTCGCGGCCCGCTACGACTCCGGCGAGGACACCTCCGTCGGCCCCTCGTCGGCCAAGCTCTTCTGCACCGAGATGGTGGGGCGCGCCGTCGACAAGGCCGTCCAGGTGCACGGCGGCATGGGCTACCTGCGGACGACGCCGGTGGAGCGCTTCTACCGCGACGCCCGGCTGTTCCGGCTCTACGAGGGCACCAGCGAGGTGCAGCGGGTCATCGTCGGTGGCGCGCTGCTGCGCGAGGCCGGCATGCAGCGTGCGTGAGGACCCTCCTGCCCCCCACCACTCGCAGGCTCGCGGCGGGCCCCTGCAGCAGGGCCACCTGACGGGCGAGGAGCGGGGCGTTCGGCGCGACGCCGTCGGGGAGCTGGGGGAGGCGCTGCGCGACCTGGTCGACGCCGCCGTCCGCACCGAGGTGCCCGTCGACCGGCTGGCCGAGGCGGCGCGCGCGGCGCGGGAGCTGACCGCGCTCCTCTCGGCCGACCTCCGCGAGGTGCACGAGATCGCGTCGGTGGACGACCCGGACAGCGGGGAGCGCTGGTACAGCCCGGTCTACGGGCCGGGCAGCCCGGTCGCCCCGCCGATGGTCGTCGAGGACTTCCGTGACGAGGGCCGCTGCGTCGGCCACGTGACCGTCGGCAAGAAGCTCGAGGGGCCGCCGGGGCTGGTGCACGGCGGGGTCGTGGCCACCCTCCTCGACCACGTGCTGGCGCGATCGGCGCGCGGGGCCGGGCACGGGGGCCTGACCGCCACGCTGACGGTCACCTACCGGCGGCCCGTGCACCTGGGAGTGCCCCTCGTGGTGACGGGCCGGCTGGTCTCGGTCGAGGGACGGCGCGCCACCGCGACCGCCCGCCTGGTCGCCGCGGACGACCCGGACACCACGCTCGCCGAAGGTGAGGCGCTGCTGATCGCGCTGCGCGCGGAGCGGGCGAACGAAGTCTTCGCGAGGACCGGCCGGGACGTCGGCGCCTGGACCAGCCGCAGCTGATCCCGGTTCGAGAACTGCCCGGTACCCGGTAGCGTCCGCCCTCCACCGACACACCAGGAGGGCTCGTGCGTCGTACCCGGGTCAGCTACAGCGGCGCTTACCAGCCGCGCACGGCCCCCTCCGCCGCGGTCCCGGACGGGCCGCGGCCGGAGCTCGCCGACGTCGGCCGCCTGGCCCGGCGCGGGGTGCGGGCCCTGGTGGGTGCGGCCCGGGCAGGAGAGCGGCCGCGGCTGTCGCGGGTGCTCGCCGCCCACCTCGGTGACGCCGCCGAGGGCCTGGACGTCGTCGAGGAGACCTGGCCCGGCTACGAGCACGTCAACGTGCAGGCCGGCGTCGACGCCTGGCTGGCCCGCCCCGGGAGGCGGCACGACCTGGTCGGCGTCGCCGGGTTCCAGCACATGCACTTCGGGATCGGCGACCTGCTGGGCCCGGAGGCCGAGCACCCGCACGGCCCGCGGCCCGGCAACCCCGCCACGGTGAACCTCGCCTGCGGCCCCGAGGGGGAGGTGCGCGCCTGCCAGCGGTGCGCGATCTACCTGGTCACCGAGCCGGACGGCAGCCGCAGCGCCCTGCTGCTCCGGGGAGCGGCGCCGGAGAGGGGCATGGCCCAGGTGTCGGTGCAGCTCGTCGGCACCGACCTGGCCGGTGTCGCCCGGGCCGCGGCCGAGATCCGCGAGGCGAGCATCGAGCACAACGTGTTCCGCGGCCAGGTGCTCTCCTTCGGCCAGGAGGTCTTCGGCCACGGGCAGACGCTGCTGCAGTTCCACCGCCGCCCGGAGCTGGGGGCCGACCAGCTCGTCCTCGCGCCGGCCACCCTCGCCGAGATCCGGCGGCAGGTGGTCGACGTCGCCCGGCACAAGGCCCGCCTGCTCGCCGCCGGACAGCACCTCAAGCGCGGGGTGCTGCTGTACGGCCCGCCCGGCGTCGGCAAGACCCACACCATCCGGTACCTGGTGAGCAGCCTGCACGGCACCACGGTCATCCAGCTCACCGGCAACGCGCTGCACCTCATCGCCGAGGCGTGCTCGGTGGCGCGGGCGCTGCAGCCGGCGATGCTCGTCGTCGAGGACGTCGACCTCATCGCCGAGGACCGCGGCATGCACCCCGGGCAGCATCCGCTGCTGTTCCAGCTGCTCAACGAGATGGACGGGCTCGCCGAGGACGCCGACGTCGTCTTCGTGCTGACCACCAACCGCGCCGACCTGCTGGAACCGGCGCTGGCCGCGCGCCCGGGCCGCGTGGACCAGGCGGTGGCTCTGGACCTGCCCGACGCCGCGGCGAGGCGGGCGCTGTTCGAGCTCTACCGCGGCGAGCTGGACGTGGACACCAGCGGTCTGGAGGACGTGCTGGCCCGCACCGAGGGGGTGACGGCGTCGTTCCTCAAGGAGCTGCTCCGCCGGGCCGCGCTGGTCGCCGCGACCCGCACCCCGGACGGCGGCGGGCTCGCGGTGTCGGCCGGCGACCTGACCGCGGCGCTGGACGAGCTGCTCGACACCCGGAACGCGATGACCCGCACGCTGCTGGGGAGCCTCCCCGGCTGAGTCAGTTCGCCCGCGGGCCCGGCGCGTTGGCGGCGTCGCCGGCGGGGTCGAGCTCCGGGCCGCCCGCCGGCCGCAGCAGCGGGCCCGGCGCGCCCACACCCGCGCCCAGGGCGGCCACGAACTGCCGCAGCACGTCGTCCCCGGCGTGGAACGGCGCCCAGTCGAGCAGCTTGCGCGCCCGGCCGGTGTCCAGCGCCGGCGCCTGCGTGCCGATGTCGAGCCAGCCGGGCTCGGTCGGCACCAGGTGGGCCGTGAAGGCGGCCTGCAGCCCGGCGCGCAGGGCGAAGGCGGGGGTGGGTATCCGCACCGACCCCAGCGCCCGGACGAGCGCGTCGGCGTCCATGAGCGGCTCGGCCGCCAGGTTGAACGGGCCGGGAGCGCGCCGGTCGAGCATCCGCTCGAGGGCGTCGGCGACGTCGTCGGCGTGCACGAACGCGATGGCCAGCGCCGGGAGGGGGAGCGGCAGCAGGCGGGCGACCGGGCCGGGGAGCAGGCGTGCGGCACCGAGCAGCAGCGGGCCGAGGAAGTAGCGGCCGATCTCGCTGCTCGCCTCCGGCTGCAGCACCAGGGTGGGGCGGACGACGGTCAGCGTGGTGTCCCGGTGCCGCCCGAACACGTCGCGGACCGCGCTCTCGGCCTGGGACTTGTCGCGGCTGTACTGCGCGCTCGGGATGCCGGTGGTCGGCCAGTCCTCCGTCACCCGCTGCCCGCGCGCCCCGCCGGCGTAGGCGCCGATGGAGCTCATGTGCACGAACTGGTCGACCCCCGCGGCCGCCGCGGCGCGGGCCACCCGCCGGGTGCCCTCCACGTTCACCTCGCGCAGCCGGCCGGGCTGCCGGCCCGGCTGCAGGGCCCAGGCCAGGTGGACGACGGCGTCGGCGCCGGCTACGAACTCGGCGACCTCGCGCTCGCTGGCGGCCTCGCCGAGGTCGGCCAGGTGCCAGCGCACGCCGTCGTAGGGCGCGCCCGACGGCGGGCGGCGCCGGGCCAGCCCGCGGACCTCGGCGACGCCGGCGGAGGGGGCGGTCAGCCGGCGCAGCAGGGCGGTCCCGACGTTGCCGCTGGCTCCGGTGACGGCGATGGTGCGGCCGCGCAGCTGGCCGGGGGTGAGGTTGGGCATGCTCCTGCGGCTACCCGTCCGTCCCCGGGCCAACCGGGGGGTCGGCGTCCTCAGCCGCGCATCGCCGACGACGTCGCCCCGCGGGGGGCCTCCGCGTCGAGCGCCTGCCCGCGCAGCTCGGGCAGCGCGAACGCGGCGACCGCGGCCACCACGAAGAAGGCGGCGAAGGTGGCGAAGACCAGGCCGGTGCCACCGGCGTCGACCAGCAGCGGGACGCAGAGCGGGGCCGCGATGGAGGCGAGCCGGCCGAAGCCGGCGGCAGCGCCCGCGCCCGTGGCCCGCAGGGCGGTCGGGTAGATCTCCGGCGTCACCGCGTAGAGCGCACCCCAGGCGCCGAGGTTGAAGAACGACAGCACCATGCCGGTGACCAGCACCGCGGTGTCGCCGTCGGCGGCGGCGAAGAGCCCGGCGCCCAGCGCGGAGCCGAGCAGGAACGTCGCCAGGGTGGGGCGCCGGCCCCACTTCTCGATCAGGTAGGCCGCCACCGCGTACCCGGGCAGCTGGGCGAGCGTGATGATCAGCGTGTACTGGAACGACTTCACCAGCGAGAAGCCGTCGTTGAACAGCAGCGTCGGCAGCCAGATGAAGGCGCCGTAGTAGGCGAAGTTGATGCTGAACCAGACGGTCCAGAGCGCGGCCGTCCGTCGCGCGGCGCCCCCGGCCCACAGCGCCCGCAGGCCCGGCGGGGCGGCGGGCGGAGCGGGAGCGGGGGAGGGCACGGGCGCGACGTCCGCGGAGCGCTCGAAGCGGCGCACCGTGGCCTCGGCCTCCTCGGTCCGGCCGCGCAGCTCCAGGAAGCGCACCGACTCGGGCAGCCCCCGGCGCACCACCACGGCGTACAGCGCCGGCACCGCGCCCAGGGCCAGCGCCCAGCGCCACCCGTCGTCGCTGGTGGGCACGACGAAGTAGCCGATCAGCGCGGCCAGCGTCCAGCCCACCGCCCAGAACGCCTCCAGCAGCACGACCACCCGGCCGCGCACCCGCGCGGGGGCGAACTCGCTGACCAGGGTCGAGGCGACCGGCAGCTCGGCGCCCAGCCCGAGGCCGATCAGGAACCGGAAGACCAGCAGCGCGCCGACCGACCAGGACAGCGCGGCCGCACCGGTCGCCAGCCCGAACACCAGCAGCGTGAGGGCGAACACCTGGCGGCGGCCGAACCGGTCGGCCAGCAGTCCGCCGAGCGTGGCGCCGAGGGCCATGCCGACGAAGCCGATCGACCCGATCCACGACACCTCGCCGTTCGACAGCCCCCACTGCGCGACCAGCGCGGTCATCACGAACGAGATGAGGCCGACGTCCATCGCGTCCAGCGCCCACCCGATGCCGGAGCCGACGACCAGCCGGTGGTGCTCCCGGGTGACGGGCAGCCGGTCGAGGCGCTCGGCGCGGGTCAGCGACGTCGTCTCCGTCATGGCGAGCAGTCTCGCAACCGGGCCGGTCAGCCGCGGACGTGGGCGGTGACCAGCTCGGCGGTCCGCTCCGCGGCGAGCTCCGGGATCCAGTGGGTGACGCCGTCGAGGACCTCGAGCCGGTACGGCGCGTCGACGAAGCGGGCGGTGTCCTCGGTGGCGGCGCGGCCCAGGAAGGCGTCACCGGTGCTCCACACGTGCAGCGTGGGCACCCGCACCTTCCCGACCGGGTCCCGCCCGCTCCACGGCACGGCGCGGTACCAGTCCAGCGCCGCGGTCAGCGCGCCCGGCTCGCGCATCCGCCGGACGTAGCGGTCGGCGGCGTCGTCGGGCAGGCCGCCCTGCCGGAGCACCCGGCGGAGGACGGCCCCCTCCCCGGCCAGCAGCAGCCGCTCGGGCAGGACGGGCAGCTGGAACAGCCCCACGTACGAGGAGCGCAGCGCCTGGTCGCTGCGCACCATCGCGCGCGCCATCGCCCCCGGGTGCGGCACCGAGAGGGCGGTGAGGGTGCGCACCCGGTCGGGGTACCAGGCGCCGAGCGCCCACCCGACGAGGCCGCCCCAGTCGTGCCCGACCACGTGCGCGGACTCCAGCCCGGCGGCGTCGAGCAGGGCGAGGACGTCGTCCGCGGTCTCGCGCAGCCGGTAGTGCGCCCGGCCGCGGGGGCGGGCCCCGGGGGAGTAGCCCCGCTGGTCGGGCGCGAGCGTGCGAAGCCCGTGCTGGTGCAGCGCCGGGGCCACCCGGTCCCAGGCACCGGAGTCCTGCGGGAAGCCGTGCAGCAGCACGACGGGGTCGCCATCGGCGGGCCCGGCGTCCCGGACGTCGAAGGTCAGGTCGTTCCTCCGGAAGCTGTCCACCCGACGACTGTGCCAAAGAGCGACAGGAGCCGCCCTGCGAGGCGGTCCGACGATGGGCGGCCGGAGGCCTCCCCGAGGAGGACCGGGAAGGGCTCCACGCAGGAGCGGGAGGGCACGTGGCCGCGGTGTCGTCCGGAGGACGACAATGGCGCCGTGACCGCCACCCCTGTCGAGCTCATCGTGCTGGTCGACGACGACGGGCGGGCGATCGGCGCGATGCCCAAGCCGGAGGTCCACCACGGCGAGACGCCGCTGCACCGCGCCTTCTCGGCCTACCTCTTCTCCGACGACGGCCGGCTCCTGGTCACCCGCCGGGCCGAGGACAAGGCGACCTTCCCCGGGATGTGGACCAACACCGTCTGCGGCCACCCGGGCCCCGGTGAGGACGACGGCGACGCGATCGCCCGCCGCGCCGGCTTCGAGCTGGGGCTCGGCGTCACCGACGTCCGCCCCGCGCTGCCGGGCTACCGCTACCGCGCCGAGTTCCGCGGGGTCGTGGAGAACGAGGTGTGCCCGGTCTACGTCGGGCGGTTCACCGGCTCGCCCGCACCCGAGCCCACCGAGGTGGGCGAGTGGGAGCTGCTGGAGTGGGACGCGTTCCGCCGCCGGCAGGAGACCGAGGGCGACGCGTGGTCGCCGTGGTGCCGGGAGCAGGCGCGGCTCATCGAGGACGCCGGGCTGCACCGCTTCTGACCGCAGGACGTGACGGCGCGCGGACCACCCGTCGCGCCCCGGAGGGGTCCGGCGTGCCGTCCGCCCGCCTCCGCGGGGGGCGGACGACGTCTCGCTAGTTTCCCGGGCGTGGACCGACGACGGTTCCTGCTCGCCCTCGCGGCCGGGCTGGCGGGCACGGCCGTGGCGCGCGGCGCGGCCGCCCTCGGCGAGCCCGCGCCCGGGGCGGCCGCCCCGGCGCCGCCCGAGCCGGCCGGGCACCCCGTCGCGCGGGGGAAGCCGGTGCGCCGTGGCGTGCCCGGGGTCGAGTCGCAGCCGCCGCCCACCGGGGTGGTCGAGGCCCTGCCGCTGGACCAGGACCTGCTCGCGCTGACGATCGACGACGGCACCAGCAGCGAGGTGGTCGCGGCGTTCGCGCGGTTCGCCGCCGACAGCGGGACCCGCCTGACCTTCTTCCCCAACGGCCGCTACCGGGCGTGGGAGGAGAACGCCGCGTTGCTGCGCCCCCTCGTCGACTCCGGGCAGGTGGCCCTGGGCAACCACACCTGGTCCCACCCCGACCTCACCACGCTCGGGGACCGCGAGGTCGCCGAGGAGATCCGGCGCAACCGCGACTTCCTGCGCTCGACGTTCGGTGTGGAGGACAGCCCCTTCTTCCGCCCGCCGTTCGGCGCCCGCGACGAGCGGACCGACCGGATCGCCGCCGACCTCGGGCACCCGACCATCGCCATGTGGAACGGCACCTTCGAGGACTTCCGGGTGCTCACCGCCGAGGAGCTCATGGCAGCGGCCCGGCGCTGGTTCAGCGCCCGGACGATCGTCGTCGGCCACGCCAACCACCCCACGGTCACCACCGTGTACGGGCAGCTCCTGGAGCTGATCGCCGAGCGCGGGCTGCAGACGGTCACCCTCGCCGACGTCTGGTCCACCAGGCGGTAGCGGCCCGACCTGCGGCTGCGGCGGTTCTCGGCGAGGCTGTCGGCGACGGACACGCACGGACGACGGAGGAACTGCTGTGGAGGCGTCGCTGAAGGGCCGGGTCGCACTCGTGACGGGCGGGGCCAGCGGGCTCGGCCGGGCCACCGCGCTCGCACTGGCCGAGGACGGCGCCCACGTGGTCGTCGCCGACATCGACGCGGCGGGCAGCGAGGAGACGCGGTCCCGGGTGGCGGCCGCGGGCGGCTCCGCGGAGGTCGCCGACCTGGACGTCACCCAGGACGAGAGCCGGCGGGCCGTCGTCGCCGACCTCTTCGACCGGCACGGCGACACCTTCGACGTCCTGGTCAACGTCGCCGGCATCGACCGGCCCGGCTACATCACCGACATCGACCTCGCGGACTACCAGCGGGTGCAGGCGGTCAACTGCGAGGGGCCGATCTTCCTCACCAGCGAGTTCGTGAAGCGGGTGCAGCACCTGCCCGAGGGGCGCACCGCCGACGTCGTCCACGTCGTCTCGCTCTCGGCGATCACCTCCGGGAGCGGGGCGATCGCGTATAACGGCTCCAAGGCCGGCTTCCTCAACGCGACCCGGTGCATCCAGCGCGAGCTGCGGGAGAAGGCGGTCCGGCTCGACGACGGCAGCGAGCGGCCCTTCCCGTGCCGGGTGCAGAGCGTCATCCCCGCCGCCATGGACACCCCGATGATGGAGCAGTGGGGTATCCCCGGGCACCTCATGATGCCGCCGTCGGCGGTCGCCGACGCCATCCGCACCCTGCTGGCCCTCCACCCGGCGGCCTTCGTCCCCGAGATGCAGATCGTCCCGCGGCTCGAGCCGAACTTCCCCCGCTGATCGACCATGAGGAACTGCCGCATGAGCGCTCCGGACGACCCGACGCCCGACACCGCGATGGCGTCGGGCACCGACGCGGGCAGCCCCGGCGGGCGGCTGGGCCCCGGTGACCTCGCGCCCGACGAGGAGCGGCTGCTCGCCGCGCTCGAGCGCGGCGCCCGCAGGGGGCCGCCGGACCCGCTGGAGACGATCGCCGTCGTCCGTGCGGCCGAGGACGAGCGCCCGCTGCCCGGCCGTGGCGGGCCGCCCGACGACGGTCTGACGCCCCGGTTCACCGCACCGGGCGCCGACTGACCGCCGGGGTCAGCCGGACGACGGCCGGGCCGGACGGCGATGAGCACGCCGCGCGGCCGGCCGGCACCACGCGGCGAGCGCGCGGAACGCCTCACGCGCGGAGCCGAGGACGCGGTCGGCGTCCCCGCCGGCCCCGACGTGCGCGCGCGTGACCCGGCGGTAGGCGGCCCACATCGCGCCGGTCTCGGCGCCGTACGGGGAGAAGGCGCGGATGCGGACGCCGGCCAGGCCGGGGAGCGCGGCGAGGTGCCGGTCGATGGACGTGCCACCGAGGGTGGAGCCCTCCAGGACGTAGAGCCGGCCCAGCGCCTCGTCGGTGCCGGCGACGGCCGGGAGCTCCGGCGCGTGGCCCGGCACCGGCACGCCCAGCGTCGCGAGGTCGGCGGCGAAGAGCCCGGCCCGGCGGCGGCGGGCCCAGTCCACGGTCGCGGCGTCGGCGGGGTGGCGGGCGGCCCACCCGTCGAGGCCCCGCTCGGCCGCCGTCCAGAAGCCGTGCATCAGGCCGAGCACGTGGGCCAGCCGGGCCCGGTCCAGCTCCGGGTCGAGCAGGTCGAGGGTGTCCTCGACGACCCGGTGCTCCTCGGCGGTCCCGGTGCGCAGCGCACGCAGGACGTCCTCGTGCCCGCTGCGGGGGTCCACCTGCGCAGTCATGTCTCCCGCAGCCATCGGCACCGAGAGTAGGTGAGCCGCGGCGCTCACGAGGGGTCGAGCGGCCGACCCCCGGCGAGGCGGGCGGCGCGCAACCCGGCGTGCAGGAGCAGGCGGGCGTCGCCGTCGGAGAGGTCCAGTCCGGTCAGCGCCGCGATGCGGCCCAGCCGGTAGTAGAGCGTCTGCCGGTGGACGTGCAGCGCCGCCGCCGTCCGCGCCGCGCTGCCGGCGCAGTCCAGGTAGGTCTCCGCCGTCGCCGCGAGCACGGGGTCGTCGAGCAAGGGGCCCAGCACCGGATCGGGGCCGGGCAGCGCCGTGGCCGTCCGCCACCCGCCGAGCTCCCCCCAGCGGGCGACGGGGAAGAACCGGTCGACCGCCGCGGCGACCCGCGCCGCCGCCCGGGCCTCCGCCCACTGGCCGGGCAGGTCGCCGGTGCCGCGGCGCGCCGACGAGACGCCGGCGGTGCTCCCGGCCGGTAGCGCGGCCAGCGAGGCCGCGGCGAGCGCGCCGGCGGGGCGCAGGTCCGTGGGCGCCGGGAGCGGCACGAGCACGGCGACCCCGCCGTCGACGACGGTGGCGACCGCGCCCGCGGCGGGGAGCCGGCCCGACACCGGGTGCCCCGGCGCGGGGGAGAGGGCGACCAGCACCTGGGCGCCCTCGGCGGTCAGCCGGTCGCCGAGCCGCAGGGCGGCCTGCGCCCGGGCCGCCGGGCGCCCGGCCAGCGCGTCGGCGAGCACCGGCCCGAGGTCGGCGGCGGGGCGGCCGTCCAGCGCGCGCCCGGCGCTCGCCGCGAGGTCCAGCGCCCGGCGCAGCGCCGGGTCGGCGTCGTCGTCGGGGTCGATGCGGCCGTCGTCGAGCAGCCAGAGGTAGCCCCGGGTGCGGTCCTCGTGGCGGACCGGCAGCACCAGCCGGGTCAGGACGCCGGCCGCGGGGTCGGCCGGCGTCCGCATCGGCCGGGTCGCCGACGCGATGCCGAAGTCCTCGAACCAGCGGCGGGTCTCAGGGGTCGAGCCGCGGGTGAGGATCGACCGGGTGCGGACGGCGTCCATGGGGTCGGCGCCGCTGTCGTCGTGCGCGCAGAAGGCCAGCAGCGTGAAGCCCGCGTCCTCCAGGGTGGCGGGGGCCCGGAGCACCCGCGACACCTCGTCGACCAGCTCCTGCAGCTCGTCGCGCACCACGCCTCCTCCGCCTCCTGAGGTCTCGTACAGCTGTATGAGAGCAGACGCGAGGAATCCCGACATCTGTCGCTGGCCCGGAGGGGTGGTGGGTACCTAGCGTTCGAGGGGCACGTGGCGTCGGCCCGGAGGAGGACCCGTGGTGCTGCAGAAGGTCCTGTTGGCCGTCTCCCGCCGGCCGGCCCTGCGCCGGGCGGTCACCGGCACGCCGGCCACCCGGCGGGTGGTCGACCGGTTCGTGGCGGGGGAGTCGCTGGACGACGCGATCGCGGCGGTGCGCGCGCTCGCCGCCGCCGGCATCGCGGTGACCCTCGACCACCTCGGCGAGGACGTCACCGACCGGGCCCAGGCGCGGCGGACCCGCGACGCCTACCTCGCCGCACTCGAGGCCCTCGCCCCGCTGGGGCTGGGGCCCGCGGCCGAGGTGTCGGTCAAGCTCTCGGCCTTCGGGCAGGTGCTGCCCGACGGCGGGCACGACCTCGCGCTGGAGCTGGTCCGACCGGTGGTCGAGGCGGCGTCGGCCATCGGGACGACGGTCACCCTCGACATGGAGGACCACCGCACCGTCGACTCCACGCTGGCCGCCGTCGCCGAGCTGCGCAAGGAGCACCCGGCGACCGGCGCCGTCCTGCAGTCGATGCTGCACCGCACCGAGGCCGACGCCGCCGAGCTCGCGGTCAGCGGGTCCCGCGTGCGGCTGGTCAAGGGGGCGTACCACGAGCCGGAGTCGGTGGCCCACCAGCGCAAGCGGGACGTCGACGCCGCCTACCGCCGCTGCCTGGAGATCCTCATGAGCGGGCCCGGGTACCCGATGGTCGGCTCGCACGACCCCGCGATGGTCGCCCTGGCGCACGAGCTGGCGGCGCAGCACTCGCGTGCGGCCGACTCCTGGGAGGTGCAGATGCTCTACGGCATCCGCCCCGACGAGCAGCGCCGGCTGGCCGCCGCCGGCACCCGCGTGCGCGCCTACGTGCCCTACGGCGCCGACTGGTACGCGTACTTCATGCGCCGGCTGGCCGAGCGCCCGGCCAACGTCGCCTTCTTCCTCCGCTCGCTCACCACCCGCTCCTGAGAACGAGGTTCCCCATGGACGCCGTCACCCGAGTCCCGTCCCCGGTCAACGAGCCGGTGCTCACCTACGCCCCGGGCACGCCCGAGCGGGAGCAGCTGCAGCGGCGGCTCGCCGAGCTGGCCGCCGAGCCCCTGGAGCTGACCGCCACGGTCGGCGGCCGGCAGCGGATGGCCGCCGGCGAGACGTTCGAGGTCGTCCAGCCGCACCGGCACGCGGCCGTCCTGGGCACCTCCGCGCAGAGCACGCACGCCGACGCGCAGGAGGCGATCCGCTGCGCGAAGGAGGCCGCTCCCGGGTGGCAGGAGCTCTCCTTCGACGACCGCGCCGCGGTGTTCCTCAAGGCCGCCGACCTGCTGGCCGGGCCGTGGCGCCAGACGCTGAACGCCGCCACCATGCTGGGCCAGAGCAAGACCGCGCAGCAGGCGGAGATCGACAGCGCCTGCGAGCTGATCGACTTCTGGCGCTTCAACGTGCACTTCGCGCGGCAGATCCTCGCCGAGCAGCCGCAGTCCTCGCCCGGCGTGTGGAACCGCACCGACCACCGGCCGCTCGAGGGCTTCGTCTACGCGATCACCCCGTTCAACTTCACCGCGATCGCGGGGAACCTGCCGACGGCGCCGGCGCTCATGGGCAACACCGTGGTCTGGAAGCCCGCGCCCACCCAGCAGTTCGCCGCGCACCTCCTCATGCGGCTGCTCGAGGAGGCGGGGCTGCCGCCGGGCGTGATCAACATGCTGCCCGGCGACGGGATCGCCGTCTCCGAGGTGGCCCTCGCCGACCGCGACCTGGCCGGCATCCACTTCACCGGGTCCACGCCGGTGTTCCAGCACCTGTGGCGCACGGTCGGCGAGAACATCGCCGGCTACCGCGGCTACCCGCGGATCGTGGGGGAGACCGGCGGCAAGGACTTCGTCGTCGCCCACGCCTCCGCCGACGTCGACGTGCTGCGGACGGCGCTGGTCCGCGGCGCGTTCGAGTTCCAGGGGCAGAAGTGCTCCGCGGCGTCGCGGGCGTACGTGCCCCGGTCGGTGTGGGAGCGGCTGCGCGACGACCTGGTGGCGACGACCGAGTCGCTGCCGATGGGCGACGTCACCGACTTCTCGAACTTCATGGGCGCGGTCATCGACCGGAAGTCGTTCTCGAAGCTCTCCGGCGTCATCGACCGGGTCGACGACGACCCCGCGCTGTCGATCGTGGCCGGCGGGCAGAAGGACGACTCTGAGGGCTTCTTCGTGCGCCCGACGATCATCGAGGGCACCGACCCGGGGCACGAGGTCTTCACCACCGAGTACTTCGGCCCGGTGCTCGCGGTGCACGTCTACGACGACGCGGATTACGACACGGTGCTCTCGCAGATGGAGTCGGCCGCGCCGTACGCGCTCACCGGCGCGGTCATCGCGCAGGACCGGGCGGCGATCGCGCACGCGCAGACGTTCCTGCGGCACGCGGCGGGCAACTTCTACGTCAACGACAAGCCGACCGGCGCCGTCGTCGGCCAGCAGCCCTTCGGGGGCGGGCGGGCCTCGGGCACCAACGACAAGGCCGGGGCGATGCAGAACCTGATGCGCTGGACCTCGAGCCGGTCGATCAAGGAGACCTTCGCGCCCCCCACCGATCACCGCTACCCCTACATGGGCTGAGGCGTCCGCGGCCACGATCAGCTGCCCTGATCGTGGGGGGGGGGGGGGGGGGGGGGGGGGGGGGGGGGGGGGGGGGGGGGGGGGGGGGGGGGGGGGGGGGGGGGGGGGGGGGGGGGGGGGGGGGGGGGGGGGGGGGGGGGGGGGGGGGGGGGGGGGGGG
>NZ_JBJHAC010000029.1:0-54234 GCF_054050835.1 Blastococcus sp. SYSU DS0510
GTGCAGGCCTGGAGCTCTTCGAAGCCGCGGCCGAAGACGAAGGGGTCCCCGCCCTTGAGGCGGACGACGCGGCGGCCGGCGCGGGCGTGGGTGATGAGGAGGTCGTTGATGGTCTCCTGGGCCATGGAGCGGCCGCGGGGGAGTTTGGCGGCGTCGATGATCTCGACCTCGGGGGGCAGGGAGGCGAGCAGGGGTTGGGGGCCGAGGTGGTCGGCGAGGACGACGTCGGCGGTGGCCAGGGCCTGGCGGCCGCGCACGGTGATCAGCCCGGGGTCACCAGGGCCCCCACCCACCAGCACCACGCTGCCCGCGGGAGCCGGCCGGGCCGCGCGGTCGCGGATGCTGCCGTCGGTCAGCCCGGCGACGATCGCGTCCCGCACCCCGATCGCCCGCTGCGGGTCGCCGCCCCCGTGCACCCCCACCACCAGGTCGCCCTGCCGGCCGATCGCCGGGGTCCACACGCTGGAGGCGGCGCGGTCGTCGGCCCGCGCGCAGAAGATGCGGGCGTGCTCCGCCTCGTCGGCCACCGCGGCGTTCACCGCGGGGTCGTCGGTGGCGGCGACGGCGTACCAGGCACCGTCCAGGTCTCCGGGGCGGTAGGTGCGCCGGTGCCACGTCGTCCTGCCCGCCGCGGCCAGCGACTCGAGGGCCGGCGTGACCTCCGGGCTGACCACCGTCACCCGGGCGCGGGCCTCCAGCAGCCCGGCGACGCGCCGGTGGGCGACCCGGCCGCCGCCCACGACGACGACCGGCCGGTCGCGCAGTCGCAGGCCGACGGGGTAGACCGTGCCCGACTCGGGGGGCACCGGGGTGGCGTTCAGCGGATCTCCTCCGGGATGCCGGTCGGGATCTCCTCCGCGGAGCCCGGTCGAGGTGTCCGGGACAGGATCCCAGCGAGGTCCGCGGCGAAGGCCTGGGAGGTGCCGGGATCGCGCACGGCCACGCGCAGGTGGTCCGGGGTCAGGCCGGGGAACGAGTCGCCGCGGCGGACCGCCCAGCCGGCGGCGCGCAGGTCCGCGCGCACCCGGGCGCCGTCCGGTACGCGCAGCAGGACGAACGAGGAGCGGGGGTCGCCGAGGACCGCCACCTCCGGGGGCAGCACGGCGAGCAGCGTCGCCCGGTGACCGGTCAGCGCGACCGCCGCGTCGTGCGCCTCCGCGCGGGCCGCCGGGGTGGTGCAGGCGATCAGCGCGGCCAGCGCCGGGGTGCTCACCGGCCACGGGGGCTGCTGCCCGGCCAGGGCCGCGACGAGCTCCGGCGGCCCGAGGGCGTAGCCCACCCGGAGCCCGGCGAGGCCCCAGGTCTTGGTCAGGCTGCGCACCACGAGCAGGCCGGGCAGATCGGCCCGGCCGGCCAGGGACTGCGGTTCCCCGGGCACGGTGTCGGCGAACGCCTCGTCGACCACGAGCACCCGCCCCGGCCGCGCCAGCGCCGCGAGGTCGGCCGCCCGGTGCAGCACCGACGTCGGGTTGGTCGGGTTGCCGAGCACCACGAGGTCGGCGTCGTCGGGGACGACCGCGGGGTCCAGCCGGTAGCCGTCGGCCTCGCGGAGCAGCAGTCGGGTGACCGGGTGCCCAGCGGCCCGGAGCGCGGCCTCGGGCTCGGTGAACGAGGGGTGGACGACGACGGCGTGGCGGGGCCGCAGCGCCCGCGCCAGCAGCACGAACACCTCCGCGGCGCCGGCGGCCAGCAGCACCTCGGACGGGTCGCGGCCGTGCGCGGCGGCCACCGCGGCGCGGGCGGGGGAGAGGACGGGGTAGCCCGCGCTGTCGTCCAGCGCCTCCCGAAGCACCGCGCGCAGCCACGCCGGCGGGGTGCCGGCCCGCACGTTGACGGCGAGGTCGACGAGGCCGGGCGCCAGTTCGGCGTCGCCGTGGTGCCGCAGATCGGTCACGTCTCCTCTTCGCTGTCGCAACGGGCTCGGCGGCCATGAGACCACGTCGCGTGTAACAGGCGTGTGGCGTCGCGTGACCGACGCGTTCCTGCTCTTTGCGCCGTGCTCGTTCGCCTCCCCGTGGCTGACGCTCGGTGTGCTGTGGTCCACCCGGCCGGCTCCGCGGCTGATGGCGGTCGACCGGCGGCGGCGTCGCACGTGCGCACCGGCCTGGCGCTGACGCAGGCCGGGCGGGCGGCCTTCGACGCCCACGTCGCCGAGCTGCGGCGCATCACCGGGGGGTGACCGCCCGCACGCGCGCCCCGGCGCCCCGGCAGAGTGGTCGCCGACGGGTGGGCGGAGCGGGGGGCTGATGCGGGGCCGGTGGGGTGCGCTGCTCGACGCGGCCGCCGTCGTCGCCGGCGCCGTCGGGCTGGCCCTGCTGCTCGGGCTCGCCGGCCTGCCCTCGCCCGCCCTGTTCGGGGGCCTGGTCGCCGGGCTCGTCCGGGCCCTGGCGGTGCGCGCACCGGCCCGGGTGCCCGAGGGCCCGGGCACCGCTGCCCAGGCCGTCATCGGGGTGTCGATGGGTGCGCTGGTCGACGTCGGCACGCTGCGCGCGGTGGCCGCCGACTGGCTGCCGGTGCTGCTGGTCACCGTCGCGACGCTGCTGCTCAGCCTGGTGGCCGGGCTGGTGCTGCGGCTGCACCCGGGCATCACGCCGGTGACCGGGGCCTTCGCCATGATCGCCGGCGGCGCGTCCGGGATCGTCGTCATGGCCCGCGAGCTCGGCGCCGACGAGCGGATGGTCGCGGTGCTGCAGTACCTGCGCGTGCTGCTCATCGTCCTGCTCATGCCGGTCGTGGCCACCACCGCCTACGGCGCCGCCGCCGGGGCCGGGCCGGCCCCCGAGGGCTCCGGTGGGCCGGGGTGGCCGGCCGGCCTGGTGTTCACCGCGGCCTGCGCGGTGGTGGGCCTGGTCACGGGCCGGCTGCTGCGGGTGCCCGTCGCCGCGCTGCTCGGCCCGCTGGTGGTGGCCGCGGTGGCCGACCTGACCGGTCTCGCCGCCGGCGCGAGCGTGCCGGTGCCCGTGGAGAGCGCGGCCTTCCTCGTCATCGGCCTGCAGGTGGGCGTCAGCTTCACCCGCGGCAGCCTGCGCACCATCGGGCGGGTCCTGCCGCTGGCGCTGGCCATCGTGCTGGTCCTGGTGCTGGCGTGCGCCGGGCTCGGCGGCCTGCTGGCGGCGGCCACCGGGGCGAGCGCGCTCGACGGGTACCTGGCCACCACCCCCGGTGGTCTCTACGCGGTGCTGGCCACCGCCCGCGACACCGGCGCGGACACCACCTTCGTGCTGGCGGTGCAGGTGCTGCGGCTGTTCGTGATGCTCTTCAGCGCCCCGCTCGTGGCGCGCCTGCTCCGGCGGCCGGCGCCGGGCTGACCGGCCGATTCCCCGGTCCGCCGGGCGGGGGCCCTGACGTGCGCCGGTGACGCGCCTACCCTCGTGGACCGGCGCACGAGCGGGAGGAGAGCGGAGCTGTCCGAGGAGAACGCGGCCACCACGGGGGGCGGGGCCGACGACGCGGTGCTGCTGTTCGTCGGCGGCCCGCTCGACGGGCGCGTGCAGATCCGGGAGGCCCGGCACGGTGACCCGCTGCCGACGGTCACCCACGTCCACCTCCACGACGGGCCCAAGGTCGTGCACCGCTACGACCTCGAGCCGATCGGCGACGGCGTCGGCGTCTACAACCTGCGGCCCCCGGTGCGGCGGCCGGCGCGGGACGAGTCGGTCGCGGACTGACCCCGCGTCACCAGCGCTGTGCGCGGCGGGCCTCGGCCACGACGCGGTCGAACCGGGCCCGGTCCAGCGCGGCGCCCTCGCGGCGGACGGTCGCCGGGTCCAGCACCAGCAGCCGGTCCAGCCGCACCTCGCTGGGGCGGCCCTGCGGGTCCCAGCCGCCGGTGCCGATGTCGGTCCACGACCGGCCGTGGCGCGCCTCGTCGGTGGCGTCCCGGTCGTGGTCGCGGCTGGTGAGCATCAGGCCCAGGAGGTCGTCGTCCCGCCGGCCGATGACCAGCACCGGCCGGTCCTTGCCCCGGCCGTCGTCCTCCTCGTAGGGCACCCACGCCCACACGACCTCCCCGGGATCGGGGCGGCCGTCGTCGCGCGGGCGGTAGTCGACGTCGGGCGCGCCGGTGCGTCGTGGCCGGGCCGACGTCGCCGGGCGCCGGCGCACCTCGCCGGGCGTAGGGCTGCGCAGCAGGCGCAGCACGCGTCCGGCGGTCCGCGCCGCCGTCCGCCCGAGCCGCCGGAGAGAGGCCATGCCGAGCACCGTACGGAGCCCGCGCCGCCGCCGCGGGACGTGGCCGAGGACACAGGAGCATCACCGCTCGTCCCATGTGACCCATCGGCACCAATCGGTCACAGTCGGGGTTGGCCGGGGCGGTCCGGGGGCAACCATGGAGCTGCGGGAGCGTGGCGGCGCCCCGGGAGAGGGGGGCTCCACATGACTTCGGCCGAACCGGCGCGCCCCGCTGCCCCGCGGGCGCGGGAGGTCAAGGCGAGCGTGCTCGCGGCGTTCCAGCTGGTGGAGGACGCGCGCTACCTCGGCTCGAGCCGCAGACGACGCCGCCTGCGCATGCGCGCGATGGCCGAACGCGCCGTCGCCGACCGGAAGCTCGCCCGGGATCTGCGCGCCGGCTGAGGTCGGCTCCTCCTCACAGCTCCTGGGCGAGCTCCGCCCGGATGGTGGCGTCGTCGGGCAGGTCGTCGGCCAGCGCGCAGTGGTCCTTGAGCACCCGGCCGAACGGGGTGAGCACCTTGGGATCGATCCGCTTCGCCGGGTCCCACAGGCCCGAGCGCATGACCGACTTCGGGCACTGGAAGTACGCCCGCCGGACCTCCAGGACCAGCACCGACAGCGGCGCGCGCCCGAACTCGGCGAGGTCCAGCGGGAGGTCGCCGGGCGGGACGAGCGACGCCGTCCCGTACACGCGCAGCGTCTGCTCGACGCCGGGCACCAGGAACATCAGCGCGGCGCGCGGGTTCACCGCCACGTTGCGCAGGCTGTCCACCCGGTTGTTGCCCGGCCGGTCCGGCAGCACGAGCCGGTGCTCGTCGAGGACGTGGACGAACCCCGGGTCGCCCCCGCGAGGGGAGACGTCCGGCCAGCCCTCCGCGTCGGCGGTGGCCAGCGTCGCGAAGGGGGAGTGCGCGATGAACTCCCGGCAGTGGGTGTCCAGGCGGTCGATCACCTTGTCCAGCACCAGGCCACCCGGCGTCCGGTAGCCGGCGAGCACCGGGTCGTCGGTCGGCGGCGGAGGCAGCGGGGCGGCGGGCACGCGACGACGGTAGACGGTCGCCCGGCTAGCGTGGCGCCTCGTGCCGCAGGTGTGGAGCTCTCCCGTCCGATACGTCGAGTGCGACCAGCAGGGCGTCGTCTTCAACGCCCACTACCTGACGTGGGCCGACGAGGCGTCCAACAGGTGGTGGGCCGCGCACGGGCTCGACTGGGACGACCTGGTCGCCCGTGGCGTGGACCCGCTGGTCAAGGCGAGCTCGCTGGAGTGGATGTCGTCGGCCCGCTGGGGCGACACCGTCGTGGTGGACGCCGAGACGGAGAAGGTGGGCCGCACCAGCGTGACGGTGCGCTTCACCGTGCGCGTGGGCGAGCGGGTGTGCTGCGTCGTCCGCACCACCTACGTCGCGATCGCCGACGGCCGCGCCACCCCGTGGCCGGACGACGTGCGGGCGCGGCTCACCGAGGGCTGAAGCCCGAGCCCGGCGGAAGCAAGGGGAGGTCCGCGGGCGGCCCGTCCTCGATGAGCCGCCACAGCGCGTCGGTGTCGGCGTGCTCGGCGACGAGGTCGCCCAAGCGGTCCAGCCGGGCCTCGCGCACCGCCGCGAACTCCGTCGCCGGCGCCGGCACGAACCGGCGGCCGGTGATCCGGGCGACCTCGGTCAGGAAGGCGCGGCGGAAGCCGTCGTTCTCGAGCGCGCCGTGCCACGTCGTCCCGAAGACCGCGCCCACCCGGGCTCCGTCGAGGAAGGGCTCGGCGTCGCCGTCGACGGTGACGACCCCGTGGTGGATCTCGTAGCCGTGCACCGTCTCGCCGAGGGCGCTGCCCACCGGGCGGGCCAGCGTCTTCCCCGGGGCGAAGCGGACGTCCGCGGGCAGCAGTCCGAGCCCCGCCACCGTGCCCGCCCGCGACTCGACCTCGTCGGTGATCGTGCGCGCCAGCATCTGGTGGCCGCCGCAGATGCCGAGCACCGGCGTACCGTCCGCCGCCCGGCGCAGCACCGCGTCGGCGAGGCCGGTGCTGCGCAACCAGGCCAGGTCGGCGACGGTCGCGCGGCTGCCCGGCAGCACCACCAGGTCGGCGTCGGCGAGCTCCTCCGGACGGGTGGCGTACCGCACCAGCACCCCGGGCTCGGCGGCGAGCGCGTCGAGGTCGGTGAAGTTCGACAGGCGGGGCACGCGCGCCACCGCGACGCGCAGCACGTCCTCGCCGACGGGCGCCGTCCCCGACGGCGCCGTGGGCACGTTCAGCGAGTCCTCGACGTCGATCTCCAGCCCGGCGGCCCAGGGCAGGACCCCGAGGGTCGGCCGGCCGGTGAGCGCCGCGAGCTGGTCCAGCCCGGGGCGCAGCAGGCGGACGTCGCCGCGGAACTTGTTGACCAGGAAGCCGGCGACCAGCCGCTGGTCGGCCGGCGGCATGAGCGCCACCGTGCCGTGCAGGGCGGCGAAGACGCCGCCCCTGTCGATGTCGCCCACCACGACGACGGGCAGGCCGGCGGCGGTGGCGAGCCCCATGTTCGCGATGTCGTCGGCCCGCAGGTTGATCTCCGTGGGGGAGCCGGCGCCCTCGCAGACGACGACGTCGAACCTCGACCGCAGGTCGGCCAGCGACTGGAGCACCTGCTCCAGCAGGGCGGCCTTCATCGGCCGGTAGGAGAGCGCGGTCACGTCGGCCACGGGGCGGCCCAGGACCACGACCTGGCTGGAGTTCTCACCGCCTGGCTTGAGCAGCACCGGGTTCATGGCCGCCTCGGGCTCGACCCGGGCCGCCGCGGCCTGCATCACCTGGGCGCGCCCGATCTCGGCGCCGTCGAGGGTGACCATGGAGTTGTTGCTCATGTTCTGCGCCTTGAACGGGGTCACCGACACGCCCTGGCGCACCAGCCACCGGCAGATCCCCGCGGTGACGACCGACTTGCCGGCGTCGGAGGTCGTGCCGGCGACGAGGAGCGCCCCGCTCACGCCGTCTCGCGGGGGGCGTCCCAGCCGGCCTTCTCCTGCCCGGAGAGCTCCGCGATCGCCAGCATGATCCGGTCGGTCACCTCGCGGCGGGCGCGGTTGCGGTTGGCCTGGCCCGCGAACTCCGGGAAGGTCAGCGGCTCGCCGAAGGTGATGGCGATGCGGTGCGGCCGGGGCCAGCGGGCGCCGACCGGCTGCACCCGGTCGGTGCCGCGCACCGCGACCGGGACGACCGGGCAGTCGGCGGTCAGCGCCAGCCAGGCCACGCCGGTCTTGCCGCGGGCCAGTCGGCCGTCCTTGGAGCGGGTGCCCTCGGGGTAGAGGCCGAAGGCGGTGCCGCCCCGCAGGATCCCCAGGGCGGTGTCCAGGGCGGCCTGCGCGGCCCGGTGGGTCTCCCGCTCGACCGGGTAGGCGCCGAGGGCGGTGAACAGCGTGCGGGTGAGCCACCCGCCGACCCCCCGGCCGGTGAAGTACTCGGCCTTGGCCAGGTAGGCCACCCGGCGCGGGGCGGCCAGCGGGATCGCGATGCTGTCGATGAAGGACAGGTGGTTGCTGGCGAGGATCACCGGGCGGTCGAGCGGCACGTTCTCGCGGCCGGTGATGCGCGGCCGGCACAGGATGTGGAACAGCGGTCGCAGCACGAACGTGGCCAGGACGTAGAACATCGCGGGCTCCCCTCCTCGGCGGCTCCGGGAGCCGCGACCCCGGACACCGCGGGTTGGCCCCGATCCTGCCGGAACCCGGCCGGCGGCAGGTGGGCGGCTCCCTAGGCCGGTGGGCAGGCGTCGCGGAGGATGGCGCGCACGTCGTCGGGCAGGCCGCAGCGCCCCGTGGCCGAGTCGGTGATCGTCTGGGCGACGTCCCGCACCTTCCGGTGGGTGTTGCTGGAGATGTGCGCCAGCAGGTCGAACGCCGCCTGCTCGGCGCAGCCGGTGAGCAGCATGAGGATGCCCTTGGCCTGCTCGATGACCGCCCGGCTGACCATGGCCACCCGCAGCTGCTCGACCTCGGTCAGGAGCGCGTCCCTCCCGGCCGGGTCGGGTGCGGGGGGACGCGCGCCGGTGAGGTCGACGCAGAGGCCCTCCACCGCGCGCACCTCACCGGCGTCGTCCCGGTCCGGCTCGCCGACCAGCAGCACCGGCCGCGGCGTCCCGGTGGGGCGCCGCACGTGCGTCTCGACGGCGAACGGATGCCCGGCGGAGAGCGCGGCGAGCACCCGGGCGCCGTCGTCGGGCTCCTGGACGGCGAGCAGGGCCTCGGTGGAGGGCGCGGCGTCCGCGCCGATCAGCGCCTGCATCTCGGGGGACCACCACCACTGCCCGGTGTGCCGGTCGAAGCGGTAGCGGCCGGCGACCGGGGAGGACCGCGCGGGGTGCCGGGTGACGGTGCGGCGGGTGTCCTGGCCCCGGGCGTGGGGGGACCGGGTGTCGGGACGGGAACGGGGGAGCGCCGGTGACGACATGGTCGACCTCCTCGGCAGAGGCGTGCCGTTGCCGGCAGGCCCGGGCTGCCGGAGTCTCGACACCCCGGGGCCCCGGCCCCGCGAGGGGGACCGGACCTCCCGAATGCATGGACGGTACGTCCCCTCGGCGGTGCCTGCAGCAGCTGGGCTCAGACGACGGTGAGCGGGCGCGGCGGCGCGGCGGTGCGGGTGGTGGCGCGGGACTGCTGGTCCAGCCGGGCCAGCACGCCGACGGCCGCGCGGAGGCGCTCCGGGGGCAGCGTGAACGGCAGGCGGAGGTGGTCGTCGAAGGCGTGCCCGGTGCCGAACGCCCGGCCGTCGGCGAGGAGGAGGCCGACGTCGGCGGCGGCCGAGGTCAGCGCCGCCGAACTGGTCCCCGGCGGCAGGCGGCACCAGGCGGAGAGCCCGCCGGCGGGGGACGGCGCGGTCCATGCGGGCAGCTGCGCCGCCAGCTCGGCGAGGAGGACGCCGCGCCGCTCCCGGAGCTGGGCCCGCCGGTGCTCGAGGATCTCGTCCAGCTGCCGCACGAGCACGGTGGCCGCGAGCTGGTCGAGCACCCCGACCGAGAGCTGGCGGCGGCTGAGCGCCTGGCCCAGCCGGGCGGCGAGCGCCGGCTCCGTCCGGAGCCAGCCGATGCGCAGCCCACCCCACACCGCCTTGGACAGCCCGCCGACCGTGACCGTCGCCGCGTCGGGGACACCGGCGGCGAACGGCGGCGGGGGCGGGCCGTCCAGCTCCAGCCCGGCGGCGACCTCGTCGACCAGGGTGAGGACCCCGTGCTGCCAGAGGGTCGCTGCCACCCGTCGGCGGCCGGCCGCCGAGAGGCCCGCGCCGGTCGGGTTCGAGCAGTCGGGCATCAGGTAGGCCATGCGCGGGCTGCTCTGCCGCGCGACCAGCTGGGCGGTGCCGACGAGGGCGTCCGGATCGGCGGGATCGACCGCCGCGGGGACGCAGCGTCCCCCGGCCGCGGTGACCAGCCCCACCGCGCCGGGGTAGGTGGGGTGCTCGACCAGGACCCGGTCACCGGCCTCCAGCAGGGTGCCGAGGACGAGGGCGGCCGCGTCCCCGACGCCCGCGGTGATCACCACCTGCTCCGCGTCGGTCGGCAGGCCGCGCCCGGTGAACCAGGCGGCCACGGCCGACCGCAGCTGCGGCAGCCCGCTGGGCGCGTAGCCGTGGGCGCCCACGTGCGCCGGCAGCTCGCCGAGCGCCTGCTCGTAGGCCGGCAGGAGCTGCGGCGCCGCCTCTGGAGCGGCGTGCGCGAGGTCCAGCACCCCGGGGGTGGTGCTGGGCGGCGTCCAGCCGGACCGGACGTCGGGCAGCGCGGTCACCGTCCCCGACCCGTGCCGCGTGCGGGCGAACCCCTGCTCGCGCAGCACCCGGTAGGCCGAGGCGACGGTGACGCGGCTGAGGTCCAGCGCGGCGGCGAGCTCCCGCTCGGCGGGCAGCCGCACCCCGGCGGGGAGCGAGCCGGCGGCGAGCAGGTCGCGGACGCGGTGGGCCAGGCCCGTGTACCGGGGGGTGGTCAGCCCCTCCACGGGGCCGACGAGCGCGGCCAGCTCGCGGGCACCGGTGGACCGCTCTGGACCGGGTGGCATGCGGCCACCATGCCGGATTGGCCTGCCGAACGCCAGCCCGGGTAGTGCCACTGTGGGCGGCATGGATGAAGGTGGAACCGTCGCGTCTGTGCTCGTCCTGCTGGGGCTGGGACACCTCTCGGTGTCCACGCTCCTCGTGACGCTGCGGGGTGGCCGCGGACCGGGTGATCCGCCGGCCAGCCACCCCCGGGTGGACCCGGCCGGCTTCCCGGTGGTGCCCGCGCCCCGCGGCGCGGTGCGCGGCCGCCGTCAGGGGCGCGATCGGCGGGCCAGCGTCGCCAGGACCGCCGCGGCGGTCCACACCGCGCGGGAGAGGGCCACCGCGCGCGGGATGTCCGCGGTCGCCGGCGGCCGGCCGTCTCCCAGCGCCGGCCGCTCCTCGACCCGGCTGCCGTAGACGTTGCGGCCGCCCAGGCGCAGGCCCAGCGCGCCGGCCAGCGAGGCCTCGCAGCGCCCCGAGTTGGGGCTGGGGTGGGCGGCGCCGTCGCGCCGCCACACGCGCAGCGCTCCGGCGGCCGACCCGCCCACCAGCGGGGCGCAGCCGACCGTCAGCGCCGCCGTCAGCCGGGCGGGGACCCAGTTGGCGACGTCGTCCGCGCGGGCCGCGGCCCAGCCGAACCGGGCGTACCGCGCCGACCGGTGCCCGACCATGGCGTCGAGGGTGTTCACCGCCCGGTAGCCCAGCAGTCCCGGCACGCCCGCCACCGCTCCCCAGAACAGCGGGGCGACGGCGGCGTCGGAGGTGTTCTCGGCGACCGACTCCACCGTCGCGCGGGCCAGTTCGCCCTCCCCGAGCCCGCGCGGGTCGCGCCCGGCCAGCCCGGGCAGCGTGGCGCGGGCCGCGGGCAGGTCGCCGGCGGCCAGCGCCGCGTGCATGGAGCCGGCCACCCGCCCGAGCGACGTCCCGCCCAGGACGGCCCAGGTCGCGGCCGCCGTCACCACCGTGCGCAGAGCCGGGGAGGAACGGGTGGCGCGGTCGGCGGCCACGCCGAGCGCGGTCGCGCCCCCGACGACGACGGCCCAGTGGCCGAGGCCTGCGGCGCGGGAGTCGCGCCACGCGCGCCGCTCCAGCGCGGCGGCGGCGCGGCCCAGACCGGCCACCGGGTGACCCCGCCGGGGATCGGCGAGCGCCAGGTCGGCCAGCGCGCCGAGGCCCAGCCCCAGCGCGGTCGCGGGATCGGGGGTCGGGCGCACCCCGGCATCGTGCCAAGCGCCCGGCGGGGCCCGTCCGCCGGTGGGGCGTCCCTAGGATCGCCGCATGCGCTTGTTCGGCCGTTACGACGGCGTCGCCCGGCCGATCGTGACCTACGGCAGCGACCCCGTCCTGCACCGCCGCTGCACCGAGGTCACCGTCTTCGACGACGCGCTGCGGCGGCTGGTGCTCGACATGTTCGCCAGCATGGAGGCCGCCGACGGCGTCGGGCTGGCCGCCAACCAGATCGGCGTGGACGCCCGCGTCTTCGTCATCGACTGCCCGGACGCCGACGGCGAGGACGTCATCGGCTACGTGGTCAACCCCGTCCTGACGACGCTCCCGCCGGTCGGCGACGACCCGGCGGAGGAGGTGACCGAGGAGGGCTGCCTGTCGGTGCCCGGCCCCTACGCCGAGCTGCCACGTGCCTTCCGGGCACGGGTGGACGGCGTCGACCTGCACGGCGACCCGGTGACGATCGAGGCCACCGGCATGGCCGCCCGCTGCCTGCAGCACGAGGTGGACCACCTCGACGGCACCGTCTACGTCGACCGCCTCCCTGCCGAGCAGCGCGACCGGCTGCTGGCCGAGGCGGCCGGCCCGGGCGGTGAGCTCCCCGCCTGAGCGGCCTGCCGAAAACCAGGTGAGCGCGCGGGGCCGATCACCGAAGATCCTCGGTCGGCACCCGCACCACCAGAGAGAGGCACCACCGGTGACACCGCTGTCCGAGGCCGAGGTCCGGCGCTCGTTCGTCAACTGCTCGCGCGGCGAGGCGAGGACCCTCACGCTCCCGGAGGACTTCTGCGAGCTCGACTGGGCCGAGCACGAGGTGCTCGGCTGGCGCGACCCCAGGGCGCCGCTGCGGGGCTACCTGGTGGCGCAGGTCGACGACGGGACCGTCGGCATCGCCGTCCGGGCCGCCGAGAGCCGCATGTCCGGCCGGACGGCGGCGATGTGCCTGCTCTGCCAGACGGCGCAGTCCGGCGACGCCGTCTCGCTGTTCACCGCGCGCCGCACCGGGGACGCCGGCCGCAACGGCAACACCGTGGGCACCTACATCTGCGCGGACCTGCGCTGCTCCCCGCGGGTGCGCACGGAGATCCCTCCGTGGCTGCGCGACCGCGACCCCGGGGAGGTGGTCGCCGAGCGGGCCGCGCAGCTGCACGAGCGGATCGCCGGGTTCGTCGGCTCCGTACGGGGGCGCTGACAGCCGCGGGTGCGCGGCCCGGCGACGGGGTAGCGAGCCGCGCATGGCGCTCCCCAAGGTCCTCGTGCTCGTGCTCGCCGGTGGCAAGGGCAACCGGTTGGAACTGCTCACCGAGCAGCGGGCCAAGCCCGCCGTCCCGTTCGCCGGGGTCTACCGGCTGATCGACTTCCCGCTGTCGAACTGCGAGCACTCGTCGATCGCCGACGTGTGGGTGTCGGTGCAGTACCAGCCGCAGTCGGTGAACGAGCACCTGGGCGGCGGTCGCCCCTGGGACCTGGACCGCACGAACGGCGGCCTCATGATGCTGCCGCCGTTCCAGGGCAGCGAGCGGGGCGGTTTCACCGAGGGCACCGCCGACGGCTTGTGGCGGCAGTCCGAGCTGATCCGGCAGTTCGCGCCCGACGCGCTCGTGGTCGTGAGCTCCGACGCCGTCTACAAGTTGGACTACCGCGACGTCGTCGACAGCCACCTGGGCTCCGGTGCCGAGGTGACGATGGTGACCACCGAGGTCGAGGCGGACGACGCCTCCCGCTACGGCATCGTCGAGGTCGGTGAGGGGGGCCGGGTGACCGGCTACGCCTACAAGCCCGACGACCCGGCGACGACGACGGCGACCAACGAGGTGTTCGTCTTCTCCCCGGAGCCCACGCTGGACCGGCTGGAGGCGCTGAGCCGCGATGTCGGCGAGGACGGCCTGGAGGACCTCGGCGACCACCTGCTGCCGGCGCAGACCGAGGACGGGCTCGCCCGCGCCTACCCGCTGGACGGCTACTGGCGCGATGTCGGGACCATCGAGTCCTACTGGCGGACGAACCGCGAGTTCCTGGACGAGAAGCCGCCGCTGGACCTCGACGACCCGCGCTGGCCCGTGCACACCCGGGGCGGGCGGCACAGCGCCGCCCGGGTGCTCGACGACGGGAGGATCGAGAACAGCCTGCTCTCCGGCGGCACCCGGATCTCCGGCAACGTGCGCGGCTCGGCTCTCTCCCCGGGCGTGGTGGTCGAACGCGGCGCCACCGTCGTCGACTCGGTGCTGCTGCCGGGCGTCCGGGTCCGGGCCGGGGCGACCGTGACCCGCGCGGTGCTCGACGACGGGGTCGACGTCGGGAGCGGCGCGTCGGTCGGTGGGGACGGCGAGATCACGCTGGTCGGGCGCCGGGCCCGGGTGGCCGACGGCAGCGAGCTGGCCGCGGGCGCCCGCTACCCCGAACCGGAGGAGTGAGCGGGAAGTGCTCCTGCCCCGCCCGCGTTGCGCGGGGCATGATCCACCCCATCGACCTGCACTCGGAGTTCCTCCGCGCCGACCTGCTGCTGAACATGGGGCAGCCCGACGCGGCCGCGCGGATCCTGCAGCCGGTCGTCGACGCCGAGCCGCGCAACCAGGCGGCGCTGGAACTGCTCGCCCGCGCCTACTACGGCTCCGCGCAGCTGCGCCCGGCCGAGGACGCGCTGGCCCGGCTGGTGGAGCTCGCGCCCAGCAACGGCTGGGCGCGCCGCGCGCTGGCCCGCACCCTCGAACGGCAGAGCCGCGGCCAGGAGGCGGCGGTGCACCACCGTCTGGCCGACGCCCTCGGCGTCGCCTGACCGCGGTCCGCGAGCGGCCCGGGCGGTTCTGGGACGATGGCTCCCGGGGCCCGAGCCGCCCCGCCGCCCTGCCCGCGGCGAGCGCCCACCGCCTCGCCGGCCCGACACGAGCACCCGCTCGGCCAGGAGTACCGATGACCCGCCGCACCGTCCCGGGGGCGCTGCTCGCCCTCGCCCTGTCCGTCGTCCTGACCGCCTGCGGTGGGGAGGACGCGGCGCCGTCGGCGTCCGAGGACCCGACGTCGGTGGTCGCGGAGCAGATCAGCACCGACCTCTCGGAGGCCCCCGGGGTGCCCGCCTCCGACGCCCCCGCGCCGACCGAGCTCGTCGTCGAGGACGTCGTGCGGGGGAACGGGGCGGAGGCCGTGGAGGGCAGCACCGTCGCGGTCAAGTACGTGGGCGGGTTCTACGAGACCGGCGAGGAGTTCGACTCCTCCTGGAGCCGCGGGGCGGACGAGACGCTGCCGGTCACCCTCGGCGCCGGCCAGGTGATCCCGGGCTTCGACCAGGGGATCACCGGCATGCAGGTCGGTGGCCGGCGGGTCATCACCATCCCCAGCGAGCTCGGCTACGGTGACGCCGACCGCGGCCCCATCCCCGGCGGCTCGACGCTGGTGTTCGTGGTCGACCTGGTGGAGGTCAGCAGCTGACCAGCGGATGGCCTCGGACCTGCGCGCAGTGACGACACGCCGCGCCACGCCGGGAGGACACGCCGTCGTCGCGTCGGCCGGTGAGCCGGTGGGCACCTGCTCGCCATGAGCATCCTCGGAAAGTTGATGGGCACGGCGCAGAGCGCGACGCGGGGTGGGCGCGGCACGGGCAGGGCGGCGGCCGGGCGCGGCATGGGCCGCGCCACGAGCGCGCGCAGGGGCACCGGACGCGGCCGCCCGGCCCCCACCTCCGGCGGGGGCATCGGCCGCCTGGTGCAGGGTTTCCTGCGCCGCCGCTGAGCGGGGCGACGGGGCCCGGCCGCACGGCCGGGCCCCGTGCTCACTCGCAGATCTCCAGGCGGGTCACCGTGCCGTTGTGCGGGGTGACCGCCGGCATCGCGTCGGGCCCGAGCCCGGCCGCCACCGCCTGCGCGGCGCGGATGGTGTCGCCGTGGGTCACCAGCGCCACCACGTCGGCCGGGGGCTCGGCGCAGAGCTGGGTCAGGTAGGCGGCCACGCGCGCGTGCAACTCGGCAAGGCTCTCGCCGCCCTCGGCGGACCAGTGCGCGTCGGACCAGTCGACGACGTCCCACAGCTCCCGCGACGGCCGGCCCTCCAGCACCCCGTAGCCCTGCTCGCGCAGCGCCGGTGTCGTGGTGAAGGGCAGGCCCGTGGCGCGGGCGCAGTGCTCGGCGGTCTGCACCGCGCGCAGCAGGTCGCTGGAGAGCAGCACGCCCGGCCGCAGCCGGGCCAGCTCCGCGGCGGCCGCCTCGGCCTGCGTGTGACCCAGGGGGGTCAGCGGCACGTGGGCCACCTGGCCCTGCATGCGCCCGGCCGCGTTCCACTCGCTCTGCCCGTGGCGCACGAGCAGGAGGGTCAGCGGTCGGGCCATGGCAAGGAGGCAGCGTAGGGCAGGGGCCCGCGGACTCGCGCGGCCCGCCTCGTACCGTCGTGGTCGTGAGCATCCCCCTGCGTCCCGGCGCGGCCCGTGTCGCGACCGGGGCCGGTGCCCCCGACCCCCTCGTCCCGCTGCTCGAGCTGCCGGGCGTCCGGGACGCCGCCGACGCGGCGCGCGCGGGCGTCGACCGGCTGCTGAGGCACAAGGTGCTGCGCCGGGAGTCCGCGGGCGTGAGCACCGAGTCGGCGCTGCGCGGGGCGCGGGCCTCCGCGGCCCTGGCCGGCGTCGACGTGCCGCTCGCGGAGCTGCGGGCCGGTGGCGTCGACGACCCGGTGGTGCAGGGTGCGCTGCGCGTCTCCGCGGCGCTGGGCTCGATGGTCGAGACCTGGCCGCGGGCCCCGGGGCAGGTGATCGCCCGCCTGCACGTGCTGGCCGCCGCCGACCTCGCCGACCGGGCCGACCTCGGCCGGCCGGCCGCGCACGCCGGCCCCCGGCTGTCCGGCCTGTTCACCCTCGCCACCGGGACCACCACCGTGCCCGCCGTCCTGGTGGCCGCGCTGGTGCACGGCGAGCTGGCGGCGCTGGCCCCGTTCGGCGTGGCCGACGGCGTCGTCGCCCGGGGTGCGGCCCGGCTGACCGGCATCGCCCGCGGGCTGGACCCCAAGGCCGTGTCGGTGCCCGAGGTGGGCTTCGCCGAGCTCGGCCGGGACGCCTACGGCGAGGCGCTCGCCGGCTACGCGACCGGCACCCCCGAGGGCGTGGCCGCGTGGCTGGTGCACTGCTGCCGCGCCACCGAGCACGGGGCGCTGGAGGGCCTGGCCATCTGCGAGAGCCTCCTCCGCGGCTGAGACTGGGGGCATGCGCACCCTCGACGTCCCGGGGCTCGGCCCCGTCAGCCGCATCGGCCTGGGCACCTGGCAGTTCGGCTCCCGCGAGTGGGGGTACGGCGACAGCTACGCCGACGGCGCCGCCCGCGACATCGTGCGCCGGGCCCGTGAGCTCGGCATCACCCTGTTCGACACCGCCGAGATCTACGGCTTCGGGCGCAGCGAGCGGATCCTCGGCGAGGCGCTGGGGGAGGAGCGCGACCGCGTCGTCGTCGCCAGCAAGATCTTCCCGGTCGCGCCGTTCCCCCGTGTCGTCCGGCAGCGCTGGGCCGGCAGCGCCCGCCGCCTGGGCGTGGACCGCATCCCGCTCTACCAGGTGCACCAGCCCAACCCGGTGGTCCCCGACACGGTGACGATGCCGGGCCTGCGCGAGCTGCTGGACGAGGAGCGGATCGGCGCGGTCGGCGTCTCGAACTACTCGCTGGACCGCTGGCGGGCGGCGGACGCCGCGCTCGGCGCCCCGGTGGTCGCGAACCAGGTGCAGTTCTCCCTGGCTCACGCCGGCCCGCTGGAGGACCTGGTGCCCTTCGCCGAGCGCGAGGACCGGCTGGTCATCGCCTACAGCCCGCTCGCGCAGGGGCTGCTCGGCGGGAAGTACTCGGCCGACCACCGGCCCGGGGGCGTGCGCGCGGTCAACCCCCTGTTCGGCACGGAGAACCTACGCCGGGTCGCGCCGTTGCTCGACGTCCTCCGCCAGGTGTGCGACGCCCACGACGCGACGCCGGCGCAGGTGGCGCTGGCGTGGCTGGTCGCGCAGCCGCGGGTCGTGGTGATCCCCGGTGCCTCCAGCGTCGAGCAGCTGGAGTCCAACGCGGCGGCCGACGAGCTGGAGCTGGCCGGCGACGAGGTGGCGGCGCTGACCGCGGCCGCGCGCGCGTTCACGCCGGTGTCGGGGGTGCGGACCCTCGTGGACGGGCTCCGGGAGCGGTTCGGGCGCTGAGCGTCAGGCGCCGCGGTGGCGCCGCCGGCCGGGCACCGGGGCGGGACCGTCGGCGGGCAGCAGGCCGGCGCGCACGGCGCGGTGCCGGGCGTACCAGGCCAGCCCGACGACGGCGGCGCCGACGCCCATGGCGGCACCGGTGACCACCGGCGCGGGCGGCACGGAGAACCGGGCGCGCATGCTCACCGGCCGCTCGAAGCGCAGGACCGGCCAGCCGTGCTGGAGCGCTGCCTTGCGCAGCCCGCGGTCGGGGTTGACCGCCGTGGGGTGGCCGACCACGGAGAGCATCGGGAGGTCGGTGATCGAGTCGCTGTAGGCGTAGCAGTCGGCCAGGTCGTAGCCGCCCTCGGCGGCCAGCCGGCGGATCGCCTCGGCCTTGTTCTCGCCGTAGGCGTAGAACTCGATCTCGCCGGTGTAGCGCCCCTCCTCGGTGACCATCCGGGTGGCGACGACGCGGTCGACGCCGAGCATCTCGCCGATCGGCTCGACCATCTCCGCCCCGCTGCTGGAGACGATGACGATCTCCCGGCCGGCGGCGCGGTGCTCCTCGATCAGGTCGGCGGCCTCGGCGTAGACCAGCGGGTCGACGATCTCGTGGAGCGTCTCGCGGACGATCTCGTGCACCGTGCCGGCGTCCCAGCCGGTCACCATCGCGGTGAGCTGGGCGCGGAGGCGCTCCATCTGCTGGGCGTCGGCGCCGGCGAGGGAGAAGACCAACTGCGCGTACGCCGTCTTGAGCACCGCGCGGCGGTTGATCAGCCCGCCGTGGAAGAAGGGGCGGCCGAAGGCGAGCGTGCTGGACTTGGCGATGACCGTCTTGTCGAGGTCGAAGAACGCCGCGGAGCGGGACACGTCAGTCACGGTAGCTGGATCGGCAGGTAGCGCACCGGTGTGGACGGTGTCCACACCCGATGGGGTCATCCACAGTTCCGCTCGCGTTCTGGTGCCGTACGCCGGCCGTCCGATGGGCTCGCCCGGTGCCCGTCCCGACGCCGTCCCGGCCGCCCCGTCCCCTCGTGATCAGCAGCGACGAGGAGCTGCTCGACGAGCTGCTCCGGCTGATCGCGGCCGCCGGCGCCGAGGCCGAGCTCGCCACCGGTGGTCCCGCCCTGCGGCGCGCCCACCGGGAGGCGCCGCTGGTGCTGGTCGGCGCCGAGGCGCTGGGCGCCGGGGCGCTGCGGGCGCTGCCCCGCCGGCCGGGCGTGGTCGTCGTCGCCACCGCCGAGCTGCCCGCGGCCGGGTGGGCGGCGGCCGTCGAGGCCGGGGCGGAACGGGTCGCGGTGCTCCCTGCCGACGAGGGGTGGCTGCTCTCCCGCTGCGCCGCCGCCGTCCGGGCGCCGGCCGAGCGGGGGCGCCTGGTCGCGGTGGGCGGGGCCTGCGGTGGCGCGGGCGCCAGCACGGTGGCCGCCGCGGTCGCCCTCGCCGCCCCCGGGGGAGCGGTGCTGGTCGACGCCGACGCCTGGGGCGGCGGGCTCGACCTGCTGCTGGGGGCGGAGCTCGCCGAGGGGCTGCGCTGGCCCGAGCTCTCCGGCCTCCGCGGCGAGGTGGCGGGGGACGCGCTGCTGGCCGCGCTGCCCGGTCTGGGTGGCGTCCACCTCGTCTCGGTGGACCGCCGGGGCGCGGCGCCGATCCCCGATGCCGCGCTGACCGCGGTGGTCGGCGCCGGTCGCGCCACCGGCCGCTCCGTCGTCGTGGACCTGCCCCGCCCCGGGTGCGCCGGCCCGGGGCGCGGGGTGCAGGAGGTGCTGGCCGACGCCGACCTCGCCGTGCTCGTGGTGCCGGCCCGGCTGCGCGCTGCCACGGCCGCCCGGCAGCTGGTCGGGGCCGACGGCTCGCCGTGGTCGGCGGCGCGCCTGGTGGTGCGCACCCAGCCCGGCGGGCTGGCCCCCGGCGACGTCGCCGAGGTGGTGGGCCGGCCGGTGGTGGCCGAGCTGCCGCACGACCGGGGCGCGGTCGCGCGGGCCGAGCGGGGCCAGCCGCCGGGCGCCCAGCCCCGGTCGCCGGTCGCCGCCGTCGCCCGGCGGGTGCTCGCGGCGCTGTCCGGGGAGGTCGGCCGGTGAGCGAGCCGTCGCTGCTGGACCGGGTGCGGGCGCGGCTGGCCGTCACCGAGGAGGTCCCCTCGCAGGCGGGGGTCGCCGCGCTCGTCCGCGCCGAGTCCGGCGGCCTGCTGGGCGACCGCGACGTCCTGCTGGCGGCGCGCGACGCCGTCGACGAGCTGGCCGGGGCCGGGCCGCTGGAGCCGCTGCTGCGGCTGCCCGGGGTCACCGACGTCCTGGTCAACGGGCCCGGCGAGGTGTGGCTGGACCGCGGGGCCGGCCTGGAACGGGCCACCGGTGTCCGCTTCGCCGACGACGACGCGGTGCGCCGCCTGGCGGTGCGGCTGGCCGCGTCGGCCGGCCGCCGACTCGACGACGCCTCGCCGTGGGTCGACGTCGGCCTTCCCGGGGGCACCCGGCTGCACGCGGTCCTCCCGCCGGTGTCCGCCGGCGGCACCTGCCTGTCCCTGCGGGTGCTGCGCCGGTGCGCGCAGGCGCTGGCCGACCTGGAGGCGCGCGGAGCGCTGCCCGGCGAGAGCGCGGCGCTGGTGCGCGCGGTGGTGGCGCGGCGGGCGGCGTTCCTCGTCACCGGCGGGACCGGCTCGGGCAAGACCACCCTGCTCTCGGCGCTGCTGGGCGAGGTCGACCCGGCCGAGCGGCTGGTGCTCTGCGAGGACGCCGCCGAGCTGACCCCACCGCACCCGCACGTCGTGCGGCTGCTCACCCGGCCGCCGAACGTCGAGGGCGCGGGCGCGGTCGGCCTGCGGGACCTCGTGCGGCAGGCGCTGCGGATGCGGCCGGACCGGCTCGTCGTGGGGGAGGTGCGCGGGCCCGAGGTCGTCGACCTGCTGGCCGCGCTGAACACCGGTCACGACGGCGGCTGCGGCACCCTGCACGCCAACCGGGCCACCGAGGTGCCGGCGCGCCTGGAGGCCCTCGGGGTGGCGGCCGGGCTGGGGCGCGCGGCGGTGCACAGCCAGACCTCGGCGGCCCTCGACGTCGTGGTGCACCTGCGCCGGACGCCCGGTGGCCGGCGGGTGGCCGAGATCGGGCTGCTGCGCCGGGACGGGGAGCACGTCGTGGTCGAGCCGGGGTGGCGGGCCGACGGCGGGGCGTGCCCGGCCGGCGATGCGCTCCGGCGGCTGCTGGCCGGCCCGTGACCGCCGCGCTCCTGGCCGCGGCCGCCGCGGTGCTGCTGTGGCCCGACGGCCGGGCGATCGCCCGGCGCCGGCTGCTCCGGACCACCCGGGCCGCGGGGGCCCGGGGCCTCGGGCGGGTGCCGCTGCCGCTCGCCGCCGCGGTGGCCGCGGGCGGCGCGGGCGCGGCTCTCGGCACCCCGCTGGTGGCGGTGCTCGCCGCCGGCTGCGCCGCGCTCGCGGCGGCTGCCCGGCTGACCGGCCGGAGGGCGGCCGAGGACCTCGCGCGCCAGGCCGTGCTCGCCGACGCGCTGGCCGCCGTGGCGGCGGAGCTGCGCGCGGGCCGTGCGCTGGCGGAGGCGGTGCGCACGGCGGCGGCCGACTGCCCCGACCCCCGCTGCGCCGCGGGGCTGCTGCGCGCGGCCCGCGCTCCCGGGCCCGACGCCGCTGCAGGCGGCGACGGAGTGGGCGCGGCCCTGGCCCGGACGTCGGCCGCCATCGCGCTCAGCGCCCGCACCGGCTGCTCGCTCGCCGCGGTGGTCGCCGCGGTCGAGGACGACCTGCGGGCCCGGCTGCGCCGCCGCCGCGAGCTGCTGGTGGCCACCGCCGGCCCCCGCGCCAGCGCCAGGCTGCTGGCCGGCCTGCCCCTGCTCGGCCTGGCGATGGGCAGCGGGGTCGGGGCCGATCCGTGGCACGTGCTCACCCGGACCGGTGCCGGGCAGGGGCTGCTGGTGGCCGGGGTGCTGCTCGAGGTGGCCGGCATCGCCTGGACCGGCCGCCTGGTGCACCGGATCGCGCGGTGAGCGCCGCCCTGCCGGTGCTGCTGCTGGCCGCGGCGCTGGTGGTGTGGGCGCCCGGCGCGGCCGTGGCCGGCCGGCGGGTGCGCCGGCTGACCGCGCCCGGCCCCCCGGTCGCCGGCGCCCGGGACGCCCCGCCCGGGGCCCGTCGCTGGCTGCTCGCCGGGGCGGCGGGGGTGGCCGCGGGCCTGCTGCTCGACGGCGCCGTGGGCGCCTGCGCGGCGGTGGTGGTGACCGGCGCGGGGGAGCGGCTGCTGCGTGCGGCATCCCCCGACCGCGACGCCGAGGAGCGGGCGGCGCTCCTGCGGGAGCTACCGGTCGCCTGCGAGCTGCTCGCGGCCTGCCTGGGCGCGGGGCTACCCCTCTCCGGAGCGCTCGCCGCCGTCGCGGGGACGGTGCCCGAACCGCTCGGCCGCCGGCTGCACGGCGTCGCGGGGATGCAGCGCATGGGGGCCGAGCCGCGCCGGGCCTGGGCCGGGCAGCCGGCCGAGCTCGACGGCCTGGCCCGCGTGCTGGTGCGGGCGGGGGAGTCCGGCACCGCCGCGGTGCCGGCGCTGCACGCGCTCGCCGAGGAGACCCGGTCCGCGGCGCGCACGGAGGCGCAAGCGGCCGTGCAGCGGGCCGGGGTGTGGGTGCTCGCCCCGCTCGGGCTCTGCTTCCTCCCCGCCTTCGTCTGCCTGGGCGTGGTCCCGCTGGTCCTCGGCATCGCCGGCGACGTCTTCGGCTGACCGTCCACACCCACCGGCGCCGTCCACAGATCGCCCGCGGACCTGGGACCCGTCCCGCCCCGGACGGAGGCTTCGGGCACCGCCCCGCCGGGGCCCGACCGAGAGGACCGCCATGACCGTCGACCAGCCCGCCGACCAGCCCCTTCCCGACCCCGAGCCCGTCGCCGTTCCCGTTCCCGAGCCCGGGCGACGGCCCGGCCGTCTGGCCCGCCTGCGGAGCCGGGCGGAGGCCGGGATGAGCACCGCCGAGTACGCCGTCGGCACCGTGGCCGCGTGTGCCTTCGCCGCGGTCCTCTACCGGGTCGTCTCCGGCGACAGCGTCGTCGCCGGCCTCACCGAGCTGGTCGACGCCGCGCTGGCCACCCTCTCCTGAGCGTGGACCACCCAGCGGCCCGGCGGGCGGAGACCGGGATGGTCACGGCCGAGACCGCGGTCGTGCTGCCGGTCCTGCTGCTGGTGCTGGCCGGTGCCGTCGCCGCGGTCACCGTGGTCGGCGCCCAGCTGCGGTGCGTGGACGCCGCCCGGGAGGGCGCCCGGGCGGCGGCGCGGGGGGAGGACGCCGCGGTCGTCGCCGAGTGGGCGGGCCGGGCCGCGCCGCCCGGCGCCCGCACCGCGATCGCCGCCGGTGGCGACGAGCTCCGGGTCACGGTGGCGGCGGAGATCCGGCCCCTGGGGCCGCTGCCCTGGCGGGTCACCGTCACGGCGGAGGCCGTCGCGCGGCTGGAGCCGGCCGCAGGGTCCCCCGGATGAGCGGTGAACGGGGATCGGCCACCGCGTGGGTGCTCGTGCTCTCCGCCGTCCTGGTCGCGGTCACCACCGGGACGGTGCTGGTCGGCCTGGCCACGGTGGCCCGCCACCGGGCGGCGACGGCGGCCGACCTCGCCGCGCTGGCCGCGGCCGGGCAGGCGGTGTCCGGGGACCCGTCCCCGTGCACCGTGGCCGCCGAGGTCGCCCGAGCCAACGGCGCCGTGCTGATCACCTGCCGCGTCGAGCCGGGATCGGTCGTGGCGGTCGAGGTCGGCGTCGCCCTCCGGCTGGGCCGGCTCGGCGTGCACGACGCCGTCGGCCGGGCACGCGCCGGCCCGGTCGCCGCCGGGTCAGAAGACGCCGGGTCAGAAGACGCCGGGTCAGAAGACGAGGTCCTCCTCGGCCGGTCCGGGAACGCCGACGGCCGGCGCGGCGGCGGCCGGCCCGGCGTCGTCCTCGTCGTGGTCGGGGTCGTCCGCCCCCCGCTCGTCCGCGGCGGCCAGCTCGTCGAGCACGACGTCGAGCACCCGGACCGCGCCGGCCTTGTCGAGGGGGTCGTTGCCGTTGCCGCACTTGGGCGACTGCACGCACGAGGGGCAGCCGGCCTCGCACTCGCAGCTGGCGACGGTCGCCCGCGTGGCCTGCAACCACCGGCGCAGCGCCGCGTACCCGCGCTCGCTGAAGCCCGCGCCGCCGGGGTGCCCGTCGTAGACGAACACGGCCGCGGTGCCGGTGTCGGGGTGGACCGCCGTCGACAGCCCGCCGAGGTCCCACCGGTCGCACGTCGCCAGCAGCGGGAGGATGCCGATCGCCGCGTGCTCGGCGGCGTGCAGCGAGCCGGGCAGGGCCGCGTCGTCGACCTCGGCCCGCTCCACGGCGCGGTCCTCGAGGGTCAGCCACACCGCCTTGGTGCGCAGCTGGCGCGGCGGCAGGTCCAGCGGGAACTCCGCCAGCACCTCCCCGCTGCCCAGCCGGCGCCGCTGGTAGGCCACCACCTGGTTGGTCACGTCCACCACGCCGGTGTGCGCCGTGACCGTGCCCAGCCGCCGGGTCTGCTCGACCGAGACGATGGACAGGTCGGTCACGTCGCGCGCGACGGTGGTCCAGTCGGGGCTCTCGGGGTGCACGACCGCGCAGGCGTCCTCCACGTCGAACTCGTCGACGACGAAGGTGTCGCCGCGGTGCACGTAGAGCGCGCCCTCGTGCACCGTCGAGTGCGCGGCTCCGCCGTCCACGGTGCCCAGCAGCCGCCCGGTGCCCGCCTCGATGATCGCCACCGGCTCGTCGCCGCTGCCGCGGATGTCGACGTCGGGGCGGCCGCGCCCGGCCCAGTACCAGCCGGCCGGGCGCCGGCGCAGCTGGCCGGCGGCCACGAGCTCCTCCAGTTGCGCCTCGGCCACCGGACCGCCGAAGTCGGCGAGGTCCGCGGGCACCAGGGGGAGCTCGGCCGCGGCGCAGCACAGCTGCGGGCCGAGCACGTAGGGGTTGGCCGGGTCGGTGACGGTGGCCTCGACGGGACGGCCGAACACCGCCCGCGGGTGGTGGGCCAGGTAGTGGTCCAGCGGGTCGTCACGGGCGACGAAGACCACCAGCGACTCGCGCTGCGCCCGCCCGGCGCGGCCCGCCTGCTGCCACAGCGAGGCCAGCGTGCCGGGGTAGCCGGCGAGCACCACGGCGTCCAGCCCGGCGATGTCGATGCCGAGCTCGAGGGCGTTGGTGGTCGCCACGCCCAGCAGGGTCCCGGCCGAGAGCGCCCGCTCCAGCTCCCGGCGCTCCTCGGGCAGGTAGCCGCCGCGGTAGGAGTCGACCCGGCCCACCAGGTCGGCGCGGCCGCGGTCGTGCAGCAGCCGGCGGGCCTGCTCGGCCACCGACTCGGCGCTGCGGCGGGAGCGGACGAACGCCAGTGTGCGCGCGCCGCGCTCGACCAGGTCGGCGAGCAGCCCGGCGGCGTCGGCGGCGGCCGAGCGGCGCAGCGGCGCCCCGTGCTCGCCCGTCCGCTCCGTCAGCGGCGGCTCCCACAGCGCGAAGGTGGCGCCCGGGCGCGGGGAGCCGTCGTCGGTGACGGCGAGGACCTCCTCGCCGACCAGCCGGGTGGCCGCGGCGGCCGGGTCGGCGACGGTGGCCGACGCGAGCACGAACACCGGCTCGGCGCCGTAGCGCCGGCAGATCCGCCGCAGCCGGCGCAGCACGTGGCCGACGTGCGAGCCGAAGACGCCGCGGTAGGCGTGGCACTCGTCGATGACCACGTAGGCGACCCGCCGCAGCGTGCTCGACCAGCGCTGGTGGGCCGGCAGTATCCCGCGGTGCAGCATGTCGGGGTTGGTGACGATCCAGCGCGAGTGCCGCCGGACCCAGTCCCGCTCCTCCGCCGGGGTGTCGCCGTCGTAGGCGGCCGGCCGCACCGACGGGTCGGCGAGCGCCGCCACCGAGGCGAGCTGGTCCCTGGCGAGGGCCTTGGTGGGCGCCAGGTAGAGCACGCAGGCGCGCGGGTCCTCGGCCAGCCTGGTCAGGGCCGGCAGCTGGTAGGCAAGCGACTTCCCCGACGCGGTCCCGGTAGCGACGACGACGTGCCGGCCGTCGCGGGCGGCCTGCGCGGCCGCGACCTGGTGCTGCCAGGGGGCCTGCACGCCGCGGGCGACGAGCCGGTCGCGGAGACCGGGCTCCACCCACTCCGGCCAGCCGGCGGTGCGGCTCTCGCGCACCGGCAGGTGGTGGACGTGGGTGACCGGCTGCTCGTCCTCGGCCGTCCCGGCCAGCAGGGCCGCCAGCAGCTCCCCGCCGTTGGGTACCGGGCCGCCCGGCCCCCAGCCGCCCCCGGACCGGTCGTCCGTGCCGGGAGGGGGAGCCGACCGGACCGGGTGGAGCGTGGTCACGCGTCCCACTGTCACACCCGCGCGCAACTTGCCGTCGTCCCCGGGGGCCCGTGGACCCCGCGGGACGAGAAGGGGGTCGCAGAAAGTGTGATCTGCCTTACACTTCGCCGCGTTCCTGCTCCGGCGGTCCCGTCGGGGCGTCGCACGCCGACCTGCGCCCCGACCGGGAGCACGGTGCCTCCCGGGTGGCCGCCGATGCCTGGAGGATCCATGCCCGAGGGTTCGCTGTCCGGCGGGGAGACCGCGCTCGTCGCCGTCGTCCTCGTCATCTCCCTGGCCGCCCTGGTCTTCGCCGCCTACCTGGTCCGCGCGGTCCTCGCCGCCGACCAGGGCACGGAGAAGATGCAGGAGATCGCGCGGGCGGTGCAGGAGGGAGCGGCGGCGTACCTGCGCCGGCAGTTCCGCACCCTCGCGGTCTTCGCCGTCATCGTCTTCGCGGTGCTGCTGGTCCTCCCGGTGGCCGAGGGCGGTCTGGGCACGCGGCTGGGCCGGGCGGTGTTCTTCCTCGTCGGCGCGCTGTTCTCGGCGCTGGTGGGCTTCATCGGGATGACGCTGGCCACCCGCGGCAACGTGCGGATGGCCGCGGCGGCGCAGGGTGGCGGCTACCGCCCGGCCTTCCGCATCGCGTACCGCACCGGCGGTGTGTGCGGGATGATCACCATCGGGCTGGGCCTCTTCGGTGCGGCGCTGGTGCTCCTGCTCTTCGACGACACCGCGCCGGTGGTCCTGGAGGGCTTCGGCTTCGGCGGTGCGCTGCTCGCGATGTTCATGCGGGTCGGCGGCGGCATCTTCACCAAGGCGGCCGACGTCGGCGCCGACCTGGTCGGCAAGGTGGAGGCCGGCATCCCGGAGGACGATCCGCGCAACGCCGCGACCATCGCCGACAACGTGGGGGACAACGTCGGCGACTGCGCCGGGATGGCCGCCGACCTCTTCGAGTCCTACGCCGTCACGCTCGTCGCCGCGCTGATCCTGGGCCAGGTCTTCTTCGGGTCGATCGGCATGGTCTTCCCGCTGGTCGTCGCCGCCATCGGTGTCATCGCCTCGGTCGTGGGCGTCCTGGCCACCAACCCGGGCAAGAACGACCGCAACGGCCTGGCCCCCATCAACCGCGGCTTCTTCGTCTCCGCCGCGGTGTCGCTGCTGCTGGTCGCCGTCGCCTCCTTCACCCTGCTCCCCGGCACCGGCGGAGGCGCCGACCTGCCGGTCAGCCCGCAGGTGCTCGGCTTCGTCGCCGTGCTCGTCGGCGTCGTCCTGGCCGCGGCCATCCAGCAGCTCACGGGCTACTTCACCGAGACCAGCCGCAAGCCCGTCCAGGACGTCGGCCGCAGCTCGCTGACCGGGCCGGCCACCGTGATCCTGTCCGGTATCTCGCTCGGGCTGGAGTCGGCGGTGTACGCGGCCCTGCTCATCGGCGGCGCGGTCTACGGCGCCTTCCTGATCGGGGGAGGGGCGGCGCTCTACGCCGTCGCGCTCGCCGGCTGCGGGCTGCTCACCACGGCCGGCGTCATCGTCTCGATGGACACCTTCGGTCCGGTGAGCGACAACGCGCAGGGCATCGCCGAGATGTCCGGCGACATCGACGAGGAGGGCGCACGCGTCCTCACCGACCTCGACGCCATCGGGAACACCACCAAGGCGATCACCAAGGGGATCGCGATCGCCACCGCCGTCCTCGCGGCCACGGCGCTCTTCGGGTCCTACAACGCCCAGGTCGCCGTCGCCCTCGACGAGGCCGGCGCCACGCTCGGCGACGCCTTCAGCCTGGTGAACCCGAACAACGTCGTCGGCGCGGTGCTGGGCGCCGCGGTGGTGTTCTTCTTCTCCGGGCTGGCCATCAGCGCGGTGTCCCGGGCGGCCGGGCGGGTGGTGTTCGAGGTGCGCGAGCAGTTCCGCACCCATCCCGGGATCATGACCTTCACCGAGCGCCCCGACTACGGCGCCGTGGTCGACATCTGCACGAAGGACTCGCTGCGCGAGCTGGCCACCCCGGGCCTGCTGGCCGTGCTCGCCCCGGTGGCCGTGGGCTTCGGCCTGGGGATCGGGCCGCTGGCCGCCTACCTCGTCGGCGCGATCGCGGCCGGCACCCTCATGGCGGTGTTCCTCTCCAACTCCGGCGGCGCCTGGGACAACGCCAAGAAGATGGTGGAGGACGGCAGCTACGGCGGGAAGGGCAGCGAGGCCCACGCCGCCACCGTCATCGGCGACACCGTCGGCGACCCGTTCAAGGACACCGCCGGCCCCGCGATCAACCCGCTGATCAAGGTGATGAACCTGGTGGCGCTGCTCATCGCGCCCGCGGTGGTCGCCCTGTCGGTGGGCGAGGACGCCAACACCCCGGTGCGGGTCGCGATCGCGCTCGGCGCCGTGGCGGTGGTCGTGGCCGCGGTCGTCGTCTCCAAGCGCCGCTCGATCGTCGTCGGTGGGTCAGCGGCGAGCCCGACCGGCTCCGAGCTGACCACCAGCGCTCCGTGAGCGGCGCCTGACCCCTTGGCGGTACGCCGTCTTCCACCTGCGGGAACACCGCCGCACCATCCACGTTGGTCGGGGTGGCGGCACGCCCACGGACAGGTCGCGCCCGGCGCACCGGCGCCGGCGTGGCCTACCGTGGCCCGCCGAGGGGCGTCCGCGGTGACGCCCGCCCGGTCCCGGACCCCCGGGGCCGGCGTACCGGGTCGCCCGGCCCGGACCAGGCGCGCCGCATCCGCACCACCTCAGCACCACCGACAGGAGTCCCGTGCCCACGAAGACCACGCAGCCCGGCACCGAGAACGAGCCCACGACGGACGACGCCGCCAAGGCGCCCACCCGCCGGGGCTCGGCCGCGCCCGGCGGCCGGCCGCTGGTCATCGTCGAGTCGCCGACCAAGGCCAACAAGATCGCCGGCTACCTGGGCAGCGGCTACGTCGTCGAGGCCAGCGTCGGGCACATCCGCGACCTCCCGCGCAACGCCGCCGACGTGCCGGCCGAGCACAAGGGCGCGGCCTGGGCCCGGCTCGGCGTCGACGTGGACAACTCCTTCGAGCCGCTCTACGTGGTCAGCCCCGACCGCAAGCAGCAGGTGACCCGGCTCAAGCAGCTGGTCAAGAACGCCAGCGAGATCTACCTGGCCACAGATGAGGACCGCGAGGGCGAGGCCATCGCCTGGCACCTGATCGACACCCTCAAGCCGCGCGTCCCGGTGCGCCGGATGGTCTTCCACGAGATCACCCCCGAGGCGATCGCCCGCGCCGTGGCCAACCCGCGCGACCTGGACACGCACCTGGTCGACGCCCAGGAGACCCGCCGCATCCTCGACCGGCTCTACGGCTACGAGGTCAGCCCGGTCCTCTGGAAGAAGGTGCTGCCCAAGCTGTCGGCCGGGCGCGTCCAGTCCGTGGCCACCCGCATCGTCGTCGAGCGCGAGCGGGAGCGGATGGCGTTCACCTCGGCGGACTACTGGTCGCTGGAGGGCACCTTCGCCGTCGCCGGCCAGCGCACCGGCGCCGACGCCGGCGAGCCCACCACCGTCCGCGCGAAGCTGGTCAGCGTCGACGACAGCCGGGTCGCCACCGGCAAGGACTTCGACGCCGCCACCGGGCGGGTCACCGGCGACGTCGTCCACCTCGACGAGGCCGGTGCCCGCGGTCTGGCCGCGCGGCTCGAGGGGCGTCAGGTCAGCGTCAGCCGGGTCGACGAGAAGCCCTACCGCCGTCGCCCGTACGCGCCGTTCACCACCTCGACGCTGCAGATGGAGGCCGGCCGCAAGCTGGGCTGGTCCTCGGCGCAGGTCATGCGGGTCGCGCAGCGGTTGTACGAGAACGGCCACATCACCTACATGCGGACCGACTCGACGAACCTGTCGAACGAGGCGATCAACGCGGCCCGAACCCAGGCCCGCGAGCTGTACGGCGACGCCTACGTCCCGGCCGAGGCGCGGCGCTACGCGAAGAAGTCCAAGGGCGCCCAGGAGGCGCACGAGGCCATCCGCCCCGCCGGTGACAGCTTCCGGACCCCCGGCCAGCTCGCCGCCGGCCTGGCGCGGGACGAGTTCCGGCTCTACGAGCTGATCTGGCAGCGCACCGTCGCCTCCCAGATGGCCGACGCCGTCGGACAGACCGTCAGCGTCCGGCTGGCCGGCCGCAGCACCACCGACGAGGCGGTCGAGTTCACCGCCAGCGGCCGCACGATCACCTTCCCCGGCTTCCTCCGGGCCTACGTCGAGTCCCGCGACGAGGGCGCGGCGAAGGACGGCGACGAGGACCACGGCAGCGACGACGCCGAGCGCCGGCTGCCCCGCCTCGAGCGCGGCCAGCAGCTGGACACCCGGTCGCTGGACGCCAAGGGGCACACCACGCAGCCGCCGTCCCGCTACACCGAGCCCAGCCTGGTCGCCCGGCTGGAGGAGCTGGGGATCGGCCGGCCCTCGACCTTCGCGTCGATCATGCAGACCATCCAGGACCGCGGGTACGTCTGGAAGAAGGGCAACGCCCTCGTCCCGTCGTTCGTCGCCTTCGCCGTGGTGAACCTGCTGGAGCAGTACTTCGCCCAGCTCGTCGACTACGACTTCACCGCGTCGCTGGAGGAGGAGCTCGACGAGATCGCCGGCGGCACCCTCCAGCGGGTCACCTGGCTGACCGAGTTCTACTTCGGCGGTGAGGGCCGGCACGCCGGCGCGATCGCGCAGTCCGGTGGCCTCAAGCACGTCATCGGCCAGCGGCTCGAGGAGATCGATGCCCGCGGCATCAACTCCATCCCGCTGCGCGCCACCGACGAAGCCGGCCGGCCGGTCGTCGTCCGCGTCGGCCGCTACGGCCCGTACCTGCAGGTCGACGGCGAGGAGGGCGCGCGGGTCAGCATCCCCGAGGACCTCGCGCCCGACGAGCTGACCACCGAGAAGGTCCGCGAACTGCTGGCCGCGCCGTCGAGCGACCGGGAGCTGGGCACCGACCCGGAGTCGGGCCACCCGGTGGTGGTGAAGGCCGGCCGCTACGGCCCCTACGTCACCACCGTCGTCCCCGAGGGCAGCAAGGAGTCGCCGCGCACGGCCAGCCTGTTCTCGTCGATGTCCCCGGAGACGGTGACGATCGAGGACGCGCTGAAGCTGCTCACCCTGCCGCGCACCGTGGGGACCGCGCCCGACGGCGAGGAGATCCAGGCGCTCAACGGCCGCTACGGGCCATACCTCAAGAAGGGCACCGACTCCCGCTCGCTGGACGGTGAGGAGAAGCTCTTCACCACCACGCTGGAGGAGGCGCTGGCGATCTTCGCGCAGCCCAAGCAGCGTGGCCGGGCGGCCGCCAAGCCCCCGCTCAAGGAGCTCGGGCCCGACCCGGTCACGCAGGGCCAGGTCACCGTCCGCGAGGGCCGGTTCGGCCCCTACGTGACCGACGGCGAGACCAACGCCAGCCTGCGCAAGGACGACGACGTCGAGTCGATCACCATCGAGCGGGCCGCGGAGCTGCTGGCCGACCGGCGCGCCCGCGGGCCGGCGACCAAGAAGAAGGCCGCCAAGAAGACCACGGCCAAGAAGACGGCGGCCAAGAAGACCACCGCGAAGAAGGCGACCGCCAAGAAGACGACGAAGCAGGCCGCGGACCCGGTCTCGGCCGGCTGATGGAGGACCCCGCCCCCCTCACCCCTCGCGAGCGCGGGGCGAGGCTCCGGACGGGGCCGGAGGACGTCGCCCTGCAGGCCCGGGCGCGTTCCTTCGGGGGAGTCGCGGGGAGCTACGCCGCGCTGCGGCCGACCTACCCGGCCGACGCCGTGGAGTTCCTGGTCGGCCGGCGGCCGCTGGAGGTGCTGGACCTCGGCGCGGGCACGGGCCTGCTCACCGAGGTGGTGCTCGGCCTCGGGCACCGCGCCCGGGCGGTGGACCCTTCCCCGGAGATGCTGGCCGAGCTGCGCAGCCGCCGGCCGGGGATCGAGACGGCGGTGGGCACCGCCGAGGCGATTCCCGTGGAGGACGCCTCGGTCGACGCGGTGGTGGCGGGTCAGGCCGCGCACTGGTTCGACCCGGGCCCGGCCGCCCGCGAGCTGCGCCGGGTGCTGCGCCCCGGCGGAGTGCTCGGGCTGGTCTGGAACACCCGCGACGAGCGCGTTCCCTGGGTCGCCGCGCTCGGTGAGGTCGTCTCCGACGAAGCCCGCGGGCACGAGGCCGACCAGCGCGTCGTGGACCGCTTCGCCGCGGAGCTCGGGGCCGACGTCGAGGTCGTGGAGTCGGCGGTCGTGCAGCGCGTGACCCCCGAGGACGTCGTCGGCGGCGTCGCCACCCGCAGCTACGTCGCTGTCATGGACGACGCTCGGCGTGAGGAGTTCCTCTTCGCCGTCCGGGCGCTGCTGGCCGGGCACCCGGACACGCGCGGCCGCACCGAGCTCGAGCTGCCCTACCGGACCCACGCCTACCGGCTCACCCCGCGCTGAGGTCGCTGCCCGTCGATCTGCGCCGGCGCCCAGGTCCGGGCGCCAAACCCGAGCACCCGCGCCCGACGTCTACGGGATCAGGACGGGCGGGTGCCGACGGCGAAGACCCGCCGGAAGGGCAGCAGCGTGGTGCCGTCGGGGCGCTGCGGGTAGGCCTGCCGCAGGGCGGCGGCGTAGGCGTCGGTGAACGCGGTCGCGGCGGCGTCGTCCAGCCGGGCGAGCACCGGGCGCAGCACCGTCGAACGCACCCAGGTCAGCACCGCGTCGGGCCCGGTCAGCACGTGCAGGTACGTGGTCTCCCAGACGTCGGGCAGGAGTCCGGCGGCGGTCAGCACCTCGGCGTACCCGGCGGGCTCGAGGACGGTGTCCGCCCGCGGCGCGACGTCGGCGGTGCGGTCGGCCCACTCCGGGCTCCGGCACAGGTCGGCGAGCAGCGCGTGGGTGGGGGCACGGAAGTTGCCCGGCACCTGCACGGCCAGCCAGCCGCCCGCGGGGAGCGCCGCGGCCCAGCGCCCCATCAGCTCCGGGTGCCCGGGCACCCAGTGGAGGACGGCGTTGCTGACGACCACGTCCACCGGACCGGGGGGCGCCCAGTCGCGCACGTCGCCGAGGCGGAACTGCACGCCGTGCCCGGTGGCGGCCTCCGCGGCGGCGAGCATCTCGGGGGAGGAGTCGACACCGGTGATGCCGGCCCCGGGCCAGCGCCGGGCCAGCGAGGCGGTCAGCGAGCCCTCGCCGCAGCCCAGGTCGACGACGCTCCGCGGGGCCTCGGCGCCGACCCGGGCGAGGAGGTCGACGAAGGGCCGCGCCCGCTCGCCGGCGAAGCGCAGGTAGGCGTCGGGCCGCCATGGACCGGCCGCGCCGCCCGCCGAGCCCGCTGTACCCGTCACCGGCCGCACCCTAGTCCGCGGCGTGGACGTCGGTGGGACCGTGCGGATCAGTTCGACCCGACCGGGCAGGAAGGAGCCGGAATCGTCTCGGCCGACCGGTACCGTTGCCCCGCTGGGGCCCGCTCCGTCCCGGTGCCCTCCGACCTTGGGAGCCCGCGATTCCGGTCGAGCCGACGCCCCCGGTACCCCCGTCCGACGGGGCTGCCGGTGCTGCCCCGGGTGACGGTCTGCCGCCCGCCGGCACGCCGGTGCCGCCGTCGGCGGGGCCGCCGCTGACCGAGGTCGCCGAGGACGGCGGACCCTCGGGTGCGTCCGCCTCGGGCGCGGACGGCTCCGGCGCGGTGGGTACCGCGGCCAAGATCCGCGCGGTGCTGCGGGTGCGCGACTTCCGCAAGCTCTGGCTGTCGACGCTGCTGTCGAGCTTCGGCGACTGGCTGGGCCTGCTGGCCATCACCGTGACGGCGACGCTGACCTTCGACGACTACGCCGCGCAGAACTTCGCGCTGGCCGGCGTCCTGCTGTTCCGGCTGCTCCCGGCCATCGTGCTCGGTCCGGTCGCCGGTGCCTTCGCCGACCGGTTCGACCGGCGCAAGACGATGGTGGTCACCGACATCTTCCGCTTCGGGCTGTTCGCCTCGATCCCGATCGTCGACAACCTGATCTGGCTGTTCATCGCCCAGTTCGTCATCGAGGCCTTCAGCCTGTTCTGGATCCCGGCCAAGGACGCCGCCGTCCCGAACATGCTCCGCAAGGACCAGCTGGAGGCGGCCAACCAGCTCTCGCTGGTCACCACCTACGGGTTGACGCCGGTGATCGCGGCCATCGTCTTCGCGGTGCTCACCAGCGTGGGCGGCCAGGTCAGCACCCTGCTGCCCGGGGTGAACGAGGTGGACCTCGCCCTCTACCTGAACGCCCTCACGTTCCTGGTCGCCGCCGTGGTCATCTGGAACCTGCCGTCCATCAGCGGCCGCCGCGCCGCCGGTGAGGTCGTCGGCCAGCAGGAGAGCTTCCTGGGCTCGCTGGTGAAGGGCTTCTCCTTCGCCGGCCACACCCGGCTCGTCCGGGGCCTCGTCGTGGGCATCACCGGGGCGTTCGTCGCGGCGGGCGCGATCATCGCCACCGGCCAGGCCTACGTCGAGGTGCTCGGCGGCGGGGAGGCGGCCTACGGGCTGCTGTTCGGGGCGGTCTTCATCGGCCTGGGGCTCGGTATCGGGATCGGCCCGAGCGTCGCCCGGGACCTGGCCCGGGAGCGGATCTTCGGGGTGGCGATCGTCGGCGCCGGCATCGCGGTGCTGCTGCTGTCCTGGTCCTTCGCGCTGTGGATCTCGCTGCTGCTCGTGGTCCTCATGGGGTTCTTCGCCGGCATGGCCTTCCTGGCCGGCATCACCCTGATCGGCACCGAGGTGGAGGACGAGATCCGGGGCCGCACGTTCGCCATCGTGCAGTCCCTGGTGCGGGCGTCGCTGATCGTCTCCCTCGCCCTGGTCCCGATCGGGGTGGGCCTGATCGGGCGGCAGGAACTCGACCTCGGCGCCTTCGCGCTGCCGCTCTCCGGCGAGCGGATCATGCTGTTCGCGGCCGGGCTGCTCGCCGTGGGCGTCGGGTTGGCGGCCTACCGGCAGATGGACGACGGCCGTCCGGTGCCGCTCCTCGCCGACGTCGTCACCGCGCTGCGCCGCGACACCACGGCCCGGCGACGGCTGGCCGGAGGCGGGGTGCTCATCGCCTTCGAGGGCGGGGAGGGCGCCGGCAAGTCCACCCAGGTGCGCCGGCTGCAGGAGTGGCTCAGCGACGAGGGGCTGACGGCCCGGGCCTCCTTCGAGCCCGGCGCGACCCCACCGGGCGCGGGCATCCGCTCCATCGTGCTCGACCGGGCCCAGGTGGGCATCGCGCCGCGGACGGAGGCGCTGCTCTACGCCGCCGACCGCGCGCAGCACGTGCACGAGGTGCTGCGGCCTGCGCTCGACGCCGGCGAGGTCGTCATCACCGACCGGTTCATCGACAGCTCGCTGGCCTACCAGGGGGCCGGGCGCACCATCCCGCTCGACGACGTCCGCATGCTCTCCCGCTGGGCCGCGCAGGGGCTGCGCCCCGACCTGACCATCCTGCTGGACCTCCCGCCGGAGGTGGGGCTGGCCCGCGCCCGCGGCCGGGCCGCCGCCGACCGGCTGGAGTCGGAGTCGCTGGAGTTCCACCAGCGCGTGCGGCGGACCTTCCAGGAGCTCGCCGAGGCCGACCCCGACCGATACCTGGTGCTCGACGCGCGGCGATCGCCGGACGAGCTCGCGGCGGCCATCCGGGTGCGGGTGGCCGAGCTGCTCTCCGGCCTGCCCCTGCAGACCCCCGCCGCGCCGGCCACGAGCCCGGAGGCCCAGCCGGAGCCGGAGCTCCGGGATGACGGCCGGGTCGAGCCCGCGTCCCGCCACCCGCACGCCCAGACCGGCGCCACGCCGCAGCTGCACCCGTGACGGCCCCGGTGGTGGCGCCCGACGAGGGCGTCTGGACGCAGGTGATCGGGCAGCCGGCGGTGGTGGCCGAGCTGCGGGCGGCGATCGCCGACCCGACCGCGATGACGCACGCCTGGCTGTTCACGGGCCCGCCCGGTTCGGGCCGTTCGGTGGCTGCCCGGGCCTTCGCCGCGGCGCTGCAGTGCCCCGCGGGCGGCGACGGCACCTGCCACGCCTGCCGCACGGTGCTGACCGGCACGCACGCCGACGTGCACGTCATCGTGCCCGACGGGCTCTCCATCGGTGTGCTCGAGGCGCGCGAGCTGGTGCGGGTGGCAGGGCGGGCGCCGTCCCAGGGGCGCTGGCAGATGATCATCGTCGAGGACGCCGACCGGATGAGCGAGGCGGCCGCGAACGCCGTGCTCAAGATGATCGAGGAGCCACCGCCGCGGACGGTGGTGATGCTCTGCGCGCCGAGCCTGCACCCGGACGACGTGCCGGTCACCATCCGGTCCCGCTGCCGGGTGGTCGCGCTGCGCACCCCGACGGTGGACGCGATCGCCGAGGTGCTGGTCCGGCGCGACGGCGTCGCCCCGGCGCTCGCCGCCTGGTCGGCGGCCGCCTCGGGCGGGCACGTCGGCCGGGCCCGGCGGCTGGCCCGCGACGAGGAGGCGCGGATGACGCGCAAGGCCGTGCTGGACGTCCCGCTCCGGCTGGTCTCGCTCGCCGCCTGCCTCGACGCCGCCGACGACCTCGTCGGTTCGGCCAAGGAGGAGACCGAGGCCGCTACCGGGGCGCTGGACGGCGCCGAGACGGAGGCGCTGAAGACGAGCCTCGGCATGGGTGCGCGGGGGCCGGGCGTCGTCGCGGCCAGCCGGGGCGGTGCCGGCCAGCTCAAGGAGCTCGAGCGCCGGCAGAAGTCCCGGGCCACCCGGATCGGGCGGGATTCGCTCGACCGGGCCCTGGTGGACCTGGCGGGGCTCTACCGGGACGCGCTGGTCCTCGACTCCGCACCGGCGGAGCAGCTCCCGCTCAACCACCCGGACCGCCGCGCCGACGCCGAGGAGCTGGCGCGCCGGATCGGCGCCGAGGGAGCGCTGCGCCGCATCGACGCGATCCTGGCCTGCCGCGAAGCGCTGGAGCAGAACGTGAAGCCGCAGGTGGCCGTGGAGGCGCTCACCGTCGCGCTGCGCCTGCCCTCCTGACACCGCGGACCCTGCGCGGAGCGCGCGGAAGGGTGTCGTACGCTAGGCGGGCAGTTCGCCGCCTTAGCTCAGTCGGTAGAGCATCTCACTCGTAATGAGAAGGTCGTCGGTTCGATTCCGACAGGCGGCTCTCGCTCGGAGAGCGGGCTCTCACCAGGGCCGTCCCGTACCGAGGTCAGAGCCCCTCCCACCGGTATGCCGATGGCTAGAGTCGCCGTCAGTGTCAGGGTGCTGACGCCGCACCGGCTGGTTGCGGTGGTTGGGATCCTGGCCGGTGGTGGTCTGGCTCGTAGGGTCGCTTTCGCTCTTCGGGGTTGGCGATTATGCGTTGTGCCGATCACCGCTGGTCAGGGCCGACCGGCGTGACTTAATAGCGCCTCTATGTGTCAAGCGTGGTGCTGCGGGATGCGCTGCTGGTCGGCGAGCAGGCGCTTGTAGATCACGTTGGTCAGCTGCCGGTTGAGGCTTCGCCGAGCCTCGGCGGGGGCGTCTTGGCCTGGGTGAGCTTCCGCCTGTAGTGGTCACGGCCCGCTCCATCGTCGCGAGCCTGGTAGACCGCCACGACGTGGATGGCGGCGTTGAGTTGGCGGTTGCCAGCGCGGGAGAGCCGGTGTCGACGAAGGTCGCCACTGGAGGCCTCAATCGGTGCGGTGCCGCAGTAGCTGGCGAAGTGATGCCGGCTGGGAAACCGACTGACATCGCCAGTGTGCGCGACGATCTTGGCGGCCGTGACCGGGCCGAGTCGTGGATCCCGGTCAGCGAGCTGCCGTTCTCCTGCAGTGCAGCGGTCAGCGTTTTGGTTGCTCCCTTGATCGCCAACTCGAGTCGACGGACGTCGGCGAGCAGGTCGCGGGCCAGACTCTTGCGTAGCTGGTCGGGCGCGGTCAGGGGGCGGATCGTTCGCAGGAGGGCGCCGGCCTGCCGCGTGCTGAGGTCACGCTTGGCGCCCCCGGGATGCAGGTCGCGCAGCAGCACGTGCAGCCGGTTCATGGTGCGAGTGCGCTCGGCGACCAGGTCGTCGCGACGGTCAGACAGCAGCCGCATGATCACCGTGTGGTCCTCCGCCCGAACCGGCCGCAACCACACGTTGCGCTGGGCGACCGCGGCCACCGATGCGGCGTCGGTGACGTCGGTCTTTCGTGCGCTACCCGAACCGAGCAGACGGGCACGGGCGGCGAGCTTGGCCGGTACGTCCAGTACCTGCTCCTCGGCGGTGGCCAGCAGCTGCGCGACACCACGGACCAGATCGGTGGCACCGTCCACGGCCCAGTGACGGTCCTGCCAGCTCTGCGCCCAGGCGAGCAGCTGAGCCCCGAGGTTCTCAGTCACCGGCAGGCGCACCGTCCCGAGGTCGCGGCCGGTCGGGTCCACCGCGACCGCGGTCAGGGAGCTCTCATGCGGGTCGATCCCGATCGTGATCACGTGCTGCCTCTCGTCGCGAATGCAGGAGTCTCCGCGGCGGGCAGCTGACTTCAGGATGGGGTCACGCCTCTGTTGAGCCACGCCACGGCGAGTGCCGGGCGGGCGCGGCAAGCTATCAGTGAGCCAGCCCGTAGGCGGCAAGGAGCACTGCCAGCCAGCCCGCCCGGCATTCTTGGACGCCAGAGCTGCAGACCCAGCGACCTGCGGCTATCCAACAAGTCAGGAGCGTGGCAGCGTCCCCACTGAGGTGTGTCCGCCGGCCGGCCCGACCGTCCCTTTTCGGACTGGAGAGGAGGCCCCTTCATGGTGGTCATGGTTGGGATCGACGTCCACAAGCAGACCCACTGCGCGGTCGCGGTCGACCAAGCCGGGCGGCAGGTCGGTGGGCCGCTGACGGTGCGGGCGACCGACGCCGGGCACCGGCAGCTGCTGGGCTGGGCCGTCAGTGAGTTCACCGCTGCCGTGGTGTTCGCGGTGGAGGACTGCCGGCATGTCTCCGCCCGGCTGGAGCGGGCCCTGCTGGACGCCGGTGCCGCGGTGGTGCGGGTGCCGCCCAAGCTGATGGCCCAGACCCGCACCAGCGCCCGCACCCGGGGCAAGTCCGATCCGATCGACGCGCTGGCGATCGCCCGTGAGGCGCTGCGCGAGCCGGATCTGCCGCGCGCCCAGCACACCCACGCCTCCCGGGAGCTCAAGCTGCTGGTCGACCACCGCGAGGACCTGGTCGCCACCCGCACACGGCTGCAGAACCGGCTGCGCTGGCGGCTGCACGAGCTCGACCCGGAGTTCGACGTGCCCGCCCGTGGATTAGACCTGAGCCGGCACCAGGACCGGGCGCAGGCCCGACTCGAGGAGCTACCGGCCAGCACGCTGCGACGGATCGCGCTGGAGGAGCTGGCCGACATCCGGACTCTCACCGGCCGGATCAGCGCGCTAGATAAGGACCTCACCACGCTGGTGCGGGCGCAGACCCCGCAGCTGCTCGTACTGCCCGGCTGCGGGCCGCTGATGGCGGCCAAGCTGCTGGGTGAGACGGCCAACCCGGCCCGATTTTGATCCGAGGCCTGTTTCGCCATGCACGCCGGGGTCGCTTCCATCCCGGCGTCCTCGGGCAAGACCGACCGGCACCGACTGGCCCGCGGTGGTAACCGGCAACTCAACGCCGCCCTACACCGCTTCGCGGCCACCCAGATCCGCCTCGACGGTCTGGGCGGGCCTACTACCAGCGCCGACGCGCCAACGGAGACACCAGCATGGGACCCCTACGAGCCCTCAAACGACGCCTCGCCCGGGTGGTCCTCCACCACCTCCGACCCACCGACCAGCTCGCCGCGGCGCCCCTGCCGCAGGCGGCTTGAGATAGGAGCAACGCATGCCCGATCGACTCGCGCCCGAACATCTCTCCGTCCAGGAGGTTCTCGGGTTGCCTCCCATGAGAGGGGCCTCCGTGGTCGCCGGTGCCGCTGGACTCACCGCCGAAGTCGTGCGCATGAACATGATGGAGGTGCCGGACGTGCTGCCCTGGGTGAGGGCGGGGGAGATCCTGGTCACCTCGGGGTACCCGATGCAGGACTTCGACGACGAGCAACTGGTCGCCCTGATCGAGGGATTGAAGCGCAAGGGCGTCGCTGCCCTGGTCGTCAAGATCGGCGGGAGATACATCGGCGGCTTTTCCCCGGTGGTGACCAGGCGTGCGGACGAACTGCACTTCCCCGTCGTCGCCATGCCTCTCGACCTGGCCTTCACCGATCTGCAGGAGACCTACTTCTCGGAGGTGATCGACCGCCACCGGCAGGCCCTGGCGAGCCAGGCCCGGGTCCGTGAGTTCGGGGAGTACCTGCGCCAACTCGTGAACGAGCGATCATCGGCTTCCGAGCTGGAACTCGCTGCGGTCTTCGAGCTGCTGGCGGTCCCGATCGGCACATCGGTCCACGTCTGCGTGCTGAGGGCAGACAGCGCGCTCACGCTGAGCTCCTACCAGCTGCTCAGCGAGCGCATCACCAGATCGATGGACACGGCTGCACACCGTGTCCTGATCTTCCCTTATGCGGATCACATCCTGCTTGTCGTGCCGCAGCGCTGCGCGCAGGATGTGCTGGCTTCGCTCCGGGGCGTCCTGGAAGCGCTGGCACGCGGCGATCAGGCGATCAGGTGTGGCGTCGGCAACCTGGCCGAGTCCCTCGTCGAGTGGCGACGCTCGTTCGGCCAGGCGAACCGGGCGCTCCAGGTCACAGCAGGAGATCCGCGTGCCCGCACGGAGCGGATCCAGTGGTTCTCCGACACGGGGATCCACCAGCTGGTCGATGCGCTGGTCAGCCAGGGACTGGCGCCGGCCTTCGTCCAGAACGCCCTGGGAGTCCTCCATCATGACGACGAACTCCTGGGCACGTTGCACGTCTTGTTGATGAACAATTGCTCGATCACCAGAACCGCCACCGAGATGACGTTCCACTACAACACCATTCGGAACCGCCTGGCGCGTCTGGAGTCCCTGGTCGGCCCCTTCGTCGACAGCGGGCACCGCCGAGCCGAACTGCTGCTGGCCTGCGAGACCAGGAGTCGCCTCACGGGGGAGGTCGCCGGCTCGCTGGATCAGAATGGCAGCGGCTGACATTCTGGCGCCGTGAGAGTGGCTGGAATGAACATTGCCTGCCTCTTGGCCGGGTCCTACGTTCGACGCGCGTGACGTCCCTCACATCCAGCGGACGGGTCTGGGAGACGGGTCGTCGCACGACAGCTCATTCGGATGATCAGGAGATCTTCATGCCCATCGGATTCTGGATCGCAATCGCCCTGCAAATCTCGATCCTCCTGGCCGCGTTCCTCCTGAGCGGCAGGTTCCTCGCCCGAGTGCTCGACGACGAGGAGAGGCTGGGGGTCGACCGATGAGCTGGACAGTCGCCACCGTGTTCATCGTCTACTTCCTCGCCGTCTTCGCGGTCGGGCTCTTCGCGGGGCGCAAGACGAAGGGGACCACGGAGTCCTTCTATCTCGGTGACCGCGGCATCTCCGGCCCCCTCACCGCGCTGACGTACCTGGCCAGCATGGTGAGCGCCGGCGCCCTCATCGGCTGGACGTCCCTCTCGATGCTCTGGGGGCCCTTCTTCGTCTGGGTCGCCGTGTTCTTCACCCTCGCCATCTTCCTGACCTGGTACCTGCTGGGGCCGCGGGTCATGGTGCTGGCGAAGCGGACCGGCGCGGTCACCATTCCCGACTTCATGCACGCGCGGTTCTACGGGAAGTCTCCCCGACTGGCCTCGGCTCTCGTCCTGCTCGTGTTCCTGGTGCCGCTGCTGGCCGCCAACTACTTCGCAGCCGGCCTCCTGATCGAGCACTTGACGCCGTTCGGCTACACGAGTGGTGTCTGGGTGTTCGGCGCTCTGGTCTTCCTCTACGTGGCGTTCGGTGGCTTTCGCGCGGTCGTGTGGACCGACGCCATCCAGGGTCTGATGCTGGCCATCGGAGCGTCCATCCTGCTCGCCGTCGCCGTCTACGAGGTCGGCTTCGGGGGCCTGGGTGGCGCGCTGTCGGAGAACAACCCGGCGGGAATGGTGTCCTGGCCCACCGACATAGAACCGGGTAGCTCCTACTTCGTCTCGTTCATCATGCTGAGCTTCTTCGGAGCCTTCGGTGCGCCGTACTTCATCGTGCGGTTCTTCTCCGTGCGGAACGGGCGCTCCCTGAGGCACGGGTTCCTGCTGGTGATGTCGTTGGTTGCCGTCCTGGAGATCGTCATCGTCCTGATCGGCCTGTACGCGCGATCGCTGTTCCCCGAGCTGACGGAGGAGCCGGACAGCACGTTCCTCGTGATGACGGAGGAGTTGCTGCCGGTATTCGTCAGCACGATCGTCCTCGCTGCTCTTGCGGCCGCCATGATGTCGACGATCGACTCGATCCTCCTGGTGCTGGCATCGACGGTCGAGAACGACATCCTGACGAAGACTCTCGACCTCTCGCTGAGCAATCACCAACGGGTGCTCGTTGCCAGGGGGACGACACTCGTCATCGGCGTGCTCAGCATCATCTACGCGCTGAACCCGCCCGAGCTGCTCGCTTTCCTGCTCTACCCCGCTTTCGGCGTGCTGGGCTTGGTCTTCGGGCTTCTCTTCGTCGGCTCGGTGTTCTGGCCCCGCTTCAACAAGCAGGGGGCGCTGACCGTGATGATCGTGGCGCCGGTCTCCTTTATCGTGTGGAACCAGCTCGGCAACCCGATGGGGCTATACCACATCCAGGTGGCCTTGCTGTGCACCCTGCCGGCCATGGTGGCGGTGACCTACCTGACTCCTCCACCGCCGGCTCGGGTGATCGAGCAGTTCTTCCCGGCCCCGCGCGCCCGCGAGGGCGCTCGATCGGGGAGCCCGGATGCCAGGTAGTTCGCCATCACCTCTGCCGACGGCCGGAGACATCACCGGTCTCGATGCATCGACACTGGCCGAGCTCATGCGAGACGGTGATGTCTCCGCCGCCGAGGTGATGCGCGCCTGTCTGACCAGGATCTCCGAGAGGAACGGGGAACTGAACGCCCTCGTCACCGTCCAGGAGGAGGACGTCCTCCTGCAGGCGGCGGCCGAGGCGGACGCGCAGTTGCGGCGTGGCGAACACCGGCCACTAACCGGGATCCCGGTGGTGGTCAAGGACAACATCGCGACCGCCGGCATGCGGACGACCTGGGGCAGCAGACTGCTCGCCGACCACGTTCCGCGGGCCGACGCCTCGGCGGTCGCGCGGTTGCGAGAAGCGGGCGCCATCGTGCTCGGCAAGGGGAACACTCCGGAGTTCGCGTCAGACATCCAGACGGACAACGACGTCTTCGGGCCGACCCGTAACCCGCTCGATCCCGCGCTCACGCCAGGCGGCTCGAGCGGGGGTGTCAGCGCTGCCGTGGCAGCCGGTTTCGCGCCGCTCGGTATCGGGACCGACTACGGTGGCTCGGTCCGCTGGCCGGCCCAGTGCGTCGGGCTCGCGGGGATGAGGCCCACCTGCGGATTGATCCCGGGGACGGGCCAGTTCGCCCACTCCTATCGCGACCAGGGGCTGCCCAACTCGCTCGGTTTCCAGGCGAGGCTGCAGACGATCGGGCCGCTCACTCGTTCGGTGGACGACCTCGAGCTGGCGCTGGAGGTCATGTCCGGTCCGGACGGCAAGGATCCGCACGCGGTGCCGGTGCCCCTCGTCCCGTCCGCCGCGGTGGAACTGTCGCGTCTCCGGGTCGGCTGGTTGCCGGGTGAAGGAAGCCATCCGGTGCGGGCGGACATCCTCGACGTGCTCCGCGAACTCGTCGACACGCTGCAGGCCTCGGGCTCGAGCGTCGAGGAGCGAGATCCCGGCGTGCTCCGGACAGCGGAGGAGGTCTTCACCCGGGTCCGGGCGATCGAGGGCATGGCCGACATCCGCCCGCTCGTGGAAGGGAGGGAAGCCCAGCTCAGTCCTCAGCTCAGGGAGGTGCTGGCGGCGAGGCCCGGCCACGTCGACGAGTACCTGGAGGCGATGGCCGAGCGTGACTACCTGCGGATGCGGCTGCTCCAGATGCTGGACGAGTTCCCGATCCTCCTGATGCCCGTCTCACTGACCCTCTCCTTCCCCCTCGGAGTTCGTGAACTGGCAGTCGACGGGAACCAGGTGGGCTACTGGAAGCTCCTCGCTCCGTGCCGCGCGATCAGCCTCTTCGAAGTACCTGTGGCATCGGTCCTGTGCGGGCGGTCACGGGAAGGGATGCCCGTCTCCGTGCAGGTCATCGGCCGCCCGTTCCACGACCACGAGGTGCTCGCGATGGCACGCCGGATCGCGGGTCTCGTCCCGGATCCACTGGGCGCCGCCGGCCTCGGCACGTCCGGAGCCGGTCGGGGGTGGCGGCCGGAGAAAGCGCGCTCGCCCCGGATCTGACCGAGCCGCCGAACGGTCGCGGGGTCGGCTGACGGCGGCACGCCCCTCAGGGGTGTGCCGCCGTCGGTGCGTCCGGCGCGGGAAGACGGCCCTCCTGCAGGGTCCCGCCGCGGGCGGTGGGGGCGAGAGGGTCCTTCCTCAGTGGTGCGCCGAGCTGTTCTTGGCGCGCTCGATCGAAGCCAGGATCTCGGCCTCCGCGGCCTCGCGGCCGACCCACTCGGCGCCCTCGACCGACTTGCCGGGCTCGAGGTCCTTGTAGGTCTCGAAGAAGTGCTGGATCTCGAGGCGGTCGAACTCCGACACGTCCTCGATCTCCTTGAGGTGCGCCACCCGCGGGTCCGTCGCCGGCACGCAGAGGACCTTGTCGTCCCCTCCCGCCTCGTCGGTCATGCGGAACATGCCGATGGCCCGGCACGTGACCAGGCATCCCGGGAACGTCGGCTCCTCGAGGATCACCAGGGCATCCAGCGGGTCGCCGTCCTGCCCCAGGGTGTTCTCGATGTAGCCGTAGTCCGCCGGGTAGCGGGTGGAGGTGAACAGCATCCGGTCCAAGCGGATGCGTCCGGTCTCATGGTCCAGCTCGTACTTGTTCCGCTGGCCCTTCGGGATTTCTACCGTCACGTCGAACTGCACGAACGTAGTGTGGCCCACGGGGGCTGGTCCGGTCGGCGGAGGCCCCCCTGTAGGGGGTGGGCACCATCTCGTCGAGCGGCTCGACGATCGTCACGGCCAACTACGGCCGCTTCCGGCGGCGCGTCACGATCGGCATCGTCGCGCTCGTGCTGCTGCTCGCCGGCGGTGGCGTCGGTCTGGGCGTCGTCCTGGGTCCCGACGCCGGTGCCGGGGGTGACGCCGTGGCCGTCCCCGACGCCGTGCTGCCCGACCTCGGTGCGGCCGATCCGGTGCTGGCCGGGCTGTCCTCGGACGCCCCCGTGCCCGACCCCGCCGTCCTGGAGGTCGCGCTCACCCCGCTGGTCACCGGACCCCCGCTGGGTCCGGGGACGACGGCCCAGGTGGTCGACGTCGCCACCGGTGCGGTCCTCTACGACCGGGACGCCGGGGCCCCGCTGACGCCCGCCTCCACCGCGAAACTGCTCACCGCCACCGCCGCGCTCACCACCCTCGACCCGGCCGAGACGTTCGAGACCCGCGTGGTCGCCGGCTCCGCTCCCGGCGAGGTGGTGCTCGTCGGCGGCGGCGACCCGACGCTGTCGCGCACCGAGCCGTCGCTGACCTACCCCGGCGCCCCGACGATGTCCGACCTGGCCACCCAGGTGGTCGCCGCGCTCCCCGCGGGCACCGCCGTCTCCCGCGTGGTGGTCGACAGCTCGCTGTTCAGCGGCCCGCTGACCGCCAGCGGCTGGGGGCCCGGTGACGCGCCCTCCAGCTACGCCGCGCCGATCACCGCGACCGCCGTCGACGGCGCCCGGGTGAGCCCGGGTGCGACCGCGCGCAGCGGGCAGCCCGGGCTGGACGCGGGCGTCGCCCTCGCCGACGCCCTCGGCGCCCCCGGCGCCGCCGTGGTCCTCGGCCAGGCCCCCGCCGGCGCGCGCACCCTCGGCTCCGTGGAGTCCGCGCCGGTCGCCCGCCTGGTCGAGCAGGCGCTGTCCCTGTCCGACAACGTGCTGGCCGAGGCGCTGGCCCGGCACGTGGCGCTGACTCGCGGGGAGCCGGCCACCTTCGAGGGAGCCGCGCAGGCCGTCCTCGCGGCGCTGGACGAGGCCGGGCTCGACGTCACCGGGGTCACCCTGGCCGACGGCAGCGGCCTGTCCCGCGAGGACGTCGTCACCGCCGAGCTGCTCACCGCCCTGGTCGCCGGCGCCGCCGACGGCAGCCTCGGCGACGCCGCGGGCCTGCTGACCGGTCTGCCGGTCGCCGGCTACGACGGCACGCTCGCCGACCGGGGCGACGACGACCCGGCGACCGCGCCCGGCACGGTGCGCGCGAAGACCGGCACCCTCCTGGGGGTCAACGCCCTGGCCGGCACCGTGGTGACGGCGGACGGCCGGCTCCTGGCCTTCGCCGTGGTGGCCGACGAGGCGACCGGCAGCGAGGTGGCCGCGGAGGCGGCGCTCGACGACTTCGCCGCGACCCTCGCCGCCTGCGGCTGTTGAAGGACCCCGTGCTCCTCACCGCTCGCAGGCTCGCGGCGAGCGTCTCGACCAGGCCGGAGGATTGGCGCCCGCGCGTAGGGTGAGCCAATGAGCAGCGCCTCCTCGATGGTCGACTGGGACCTCGCCGGACGCACGGCCCGCCGGCTGGTCAGCAGCGGTCCGAGCACCACGCGGGAGGAGGCTGCCGCGGTCGTCGCGGAACTGCACCGCGCCGCCGCCACCGCCGTCGCGCACGTCGAGGCCCTGACCGGGCTGCGGCCGGTGCCCGGGGGCCCGGTCCCCGAGGTCGCCGTCGTGGACCGCCCGGGCTGGTCGGACGCCAACGCCCGCGGCATGGCCGCCCTGCTCGACCCGCTGGTCGACAAGCTCGCCGAGCGCACGGGCAACCGCCCCGGCCCCCTCGCCACCGCGATCGGCTCGCGCGCCACCGGGGTCCAGGCCGGCGCGCTGCTGGGCTTCCTCTCCTCGCGCGTGCTGGGCCAGTACGAGGTCTTCGGCACCGGTGGCCGGCTGCTGCTGGTGGCGCCGAACATCGTGGCGACCGAGCGGAAGCTGGGCGTCGACCCGTCGGACTTCCGGCTGTGGGTCTGCCTGCACGAGGTCACCCACCAGCTGCAGTTCACCGGCGTCCCCTGGCTCACCGGCTACCTCGAGGGGCAGATCGAGGAGTTCGTCGCCGCCACCGACCTGGCCCCCGACGTGCTGCGCGAGCGCCTGCAGGACCTGCTGCGCAGCCTCGGCGACGCCGTGCGCGGCGGTAGCGGGGACGGCGCCCCCGAGGGGTTGATGGCGCTGGTGCGCGACCCGGCGCAGCGGGCGGTCCTGGACCGGGTGACCGCGGTGATGAGCCTGGTCGAGGGCCACGCCGAGTACGTGATGGACGGCGTCGGGCCCGAGGTCGTCCCGTCGGTGCGCACGCTGCGCAAGCGGTTCGCCCAGCGGCGCAAGGGCCGGGGCCCGCTCGACCGCGTGCTGCGCCGGCTGCTGGGCCTGGAGCAGAAGATGAAGCAGTACGCCGACGGCCGGCACTTCGTCGGCGGCGTGGTGGAGCTCGCCGGCATGGAGGGCTTCAACCGCGTCTGGGAGGGCCCGGCGAACCTGCCGCTGATCGAGGAGCTCACCGCGCCCCACCTGTGGGTCGAGCGCGTGCTCGGGCGCCCGGCGCTGCCCGCCTGAGAGCGGTGAGCGGGCCACCCCGCGCGGTCGCGGAGCTGCGGCGCGCGGTCCGCGAGGGGCTGCACGCCGACGACCGGCCGGTGCTCGCCGCCTGCAGCGGGGGAGCGGACTCGGTGGCCCTGGCCGCCGCCCTCGCCTTCGAGGCACGCCACGCCGGCGCGCGGGTCGGCGGGGTCACCGTCGACCACGGCCTGCAGCCGGGCTCGGCCGCGCGCGCGGAGGGCACCGCCGCGGTGCTGCGCGGGCTCGGGCTCGACCCGGTCCTCGTGCTCACCGCCCGGGTGGGCGCCGGCGGTGGCCCGGAGGCCGCCGCCCGCGCCGCCCGCTACACCACGCTGGGCGCCGCGGCGCGGGAGCACAGCGCCCGCGTCGCCCTCGGCCACACCCTCGACGACCAGGCCGAGACCGTCCTCCTCGGCCTGGGCCGTGGCTCGGGCCCCCGCTCGGTGGCCGGCATGGTGCCCGAGCGCGCCGCCGACGGCGTCCGCTGGTGGCGCCCGCTCCTCGGCGTGCGCCGGGCCACCACCCGGCAGGCCTGCGCCGACCAGGGCCTGCCCGTGTGGGACGACCCGTGGAACGCCGACCCCGCCTACACCCGGGTGCGGCTGCGCACCGAGGCCCTGCCGCTGCTGGAGGAGGTCCTCGGGGGCGGCGTCGCCCCGGCGCTGGCCCGCACCGCCCAGCTGCTGCGGGAGGACCTCGACGCCCTCGACGACCTGGCGGCCGCCGAGCTGGCGCGGCTGGCCGCGGAAGCCGGGGACGGCGGGCTGCCCGCCCGGCCGCTCGGGGCGCTGCCGGCCGCGCTCCGCCGGCGGGTGCTGCGCGGCTGGCTGCGCGGCGCCGGCGTCCCCGACCTGCAGGCGGTCCACCTGAGCGCGGTCGAGAGCCTGGTCACCCGCTGGCGGGGGCAGGGGGTGGTCGACCTACCCGGCGGCGCGGGCGTCGACCGGGCGTCTGGCACTCTGGTGCTGCTGCCGCCGGAGCACCGGCGGAGCACCCCCGGACCCGCACCCCACGAGGAGCACACTCCGTGACGGAGCCTGCCAGCATGCCCGGCGCACTCGGTCCCGACCACGGCTACGGCCCGGACATCGACCACGTCCTGCTCAGCGAGGACGAGATCCGCGGCAAGATCGCCGAGCTCGCCGCCGCGGTCGCCGCTGACTACGCCGGCCGGGAGGTCCTCCTCGTCGGTGTGCTCAAGGGCGCGGTGCTGTTCATGAGCGACTTCGCCCGCGCGCTGCAGCTGCCCACCCAGATGGAGTTCATGGCGGTCTCCTCGTACGGGTCGTCCACCAGCTCCTCCGGCGTCGTGCGCATCCTCAAGGACCTCGACCGCGACATCACCGGCAAGCACGTGCTGGTGCTCGAGGACATCATTGACTCCGGGCTGACGCTGTCCTGGCTGCTCAAGAACCTCGGCGGCCGGGCGCCGGCGTCACTCGAGGTCTGCGCCCTGCTGCGCAAGCCCGACGCGGTCAAGGTCGACGTCCCGGTCAAGTACATCGGCTTCGACATCGCCAACGAGTTCGTCGTCGGGTACGGCCTGGACTACGCCGAGCGGTACCGCGACCTCCCCTACATCGCCACGCTCAAGCCGGCGGTCTACTCCTCCTGAGGGAAGCGCCGGAGCTCCCAGCTCGCACGCAGGAGATCCCCAGGTCCACCGGTGTACCGTCGATCCCGACGACGCTGCCCGAGCGCCGGGGTCCCTGCCCGGGCCGTTTGGCGGCGTCCCCGGGACGATCAGGAGGGTCGACGGGCGCCCACGGGCGCCCGGCATCGGTGTATGGAACGTAAGAAGATCTTCCGCTCGGTGTGGTTCTGGGTCGTCCTGGTCATCCTGCTGGCCCTGACCGTCTCGTCGCTGTTCAGCGGCGAGGGCAGCAGGCAGGAGATCACCACCTCGACGGCCCTCGAGCAGATCGAGACCGGCAACGTCGAGTCGGCCACGCTCAACACCAAGGAGCAGACCCTCGACCTGGACCTCGCCGACGAGGTCGAGGGCAGCACCGAGGTGACGACGTCCTACCCGGTGGCGGTCGAGGGCGACATCGTCGACCTCCTGCGCGCCCAGGAGGGCGAGGAGTTCGACACCAACGTCACCCAGGACAGCCTCCTGGTGAGCCTGCTGGTCAGCTTCCTGCCCTTCCTGATCCTGCTCCTGCTGCTCTTCTGGCTGTTCAACTCAATGCAGGGCGGCGGCCGCGGCGTCATGGCCTTCGGCAAGTCCAAGGCCAAGCAGATCACCAAGGACATGCCGAAGACGACGTTCTCCGACGTCGCCGGCGCGGACGAGGCGATCGAGGAGCTGCACGAGATCAAGGACTTCCTCGCCAACCCGGTCAAGTTCCAGGCCGTCGGCGCGAAGATCCCCAAGGGTGTGCTGCTGTTCGGCCCGCCCGGCACCGGCAAGACCCTGCTGGCCCGCGCCGTCGCCGGCGAGGCCGGCGTGCCGTTCTTCTCCATCTCCGGGTCGGACTTCGTCGAGATGTTCGTCGGCGTCGGCGCCAGCCGGGTCCGCGACCTGTTCAACCAGGCCAAGGAGAACTCCCCGGCGATCATCTTCATCGACGAGATCGACGCCGTCGGTCGTCAGCGCGGCGCCGGCATGGGCGGCGGCCACGACGAGCGCGAGCAGACGCTGAACCAGATGCTCGTCGAGATGGACGGCTTCGACGTCAAGGGCGGGGTCATCCTGATCGCCGCCACCAACCGGCCCGACGTCCTGGACCCCGCGCTCCTGCGCCCGGGCCGCTTCGACCGGCAGATCGCCGTCGACCGCCCCGACCTGGAGGGCCGCAAGCGGATCCTCGAGGTGCACGCCAAGGGCAAGCCGCTCGCGCCTGACGTCGACCTCGAGACCGTGGCGCGCCGCACGCCGGGCTTCACCGGCGCCGACCTCGCCAACGTGCTCAACGAGGGCGCGCTGCTCACCGCCCGCAACAACGGCTCGCTGATCACCGACGCCACCCTCGAGGAGGCGATCGACCGCGTCATCGCCGGCCCCGAGCGCAAGACCCGGGCGATGAGCGAGAAGGAGAAGAAGGTCACCGCCTACCACGAGGGCGGGCACGCCCTGGTGGCGCACGCGTTGCCCAACCTGGACCCGGTGCACAAGGTGACGATCCTTCCGCGCGGGCGCTCGCTGGGGCACACCCTCGTGCTGCCGACCGAGGACAAGTACACCCAGACCCGGTCGGAGATGATCGACACCCTCGCCTACGCCCTCGGCGGGCGGGCGGCCGAGGAGCTGGTCTTCCACGAGCCGACCACCGGTGCCGGCAACGACATCGAGAAGGCCACCTCCATGGCCCGCGCGATGGTCACCCAGTACGGCATGAGCGCCAAGCTGGGTGCGGTGAAGTACGGCAGCAGCAACTCCGAGCCGTTCCTCGGCCGGGACATGGGTTCCCGCCCCGACTACTCCGAAGCCGTCGCCGCCGACATCGACGCGGAGATCCGCGCGCTCATCGAGGCTGCGCACGACGAGGCGTGGGAGATCCTGGTCGAGTACCGGCACGTCCTCGACCAGCTGGTGCTGGAGCTGATGGAGAAGGAGACGCTGTCCAAGGACGACATGGCGCGCATCTGCGCGCCGGTCGCCAAGCGGCCGGCGCTCGCCCCCTACAACGGCTTCGGCAAGCGCACCCCGTCCAACCAGCCGCCGGTGCTCACGCCGGCGGAGCGGGCCGGGCAGAACGGGTCGGGGCACGACACGACCCCGGTCGGCGACGTCGGGGCCCCGGTCCAGAGGTGAGCGAGCTCCCGAGCTCACCCGGGGGCGGAGCAGCGCCGCGAACGCGGACGACGACCGCCGACGAGGAGGGGCAGTGAGCGAGATCCCGGCCGAACCCGAGGACCTGCTGCTGGCACCGGCTCGCGGGGTCGACCAGGAGCGGGCGGCCGCGGCGGTCCGCGAGCTGCTCATCGCGGTGGGCGAGGACCCCGACCGGCCGGGGCTGCAGGAGACCCCCGCGCGGGTCGCGCGGGCCTACGCGGAGACCTTGGCCGGGCTCTGGCAGGACCCGTACGACGTCCTCGCGACGACGTTCGAGGAAGATCACGACGAGCTCGTGCTGGTCAAGGACATCCCGATGTACTCGACCTGCGAGCACCACCTCGTGCCCTTCCACGGGATGGCGCACGTCGCCTACATCCCCGGCGAGGACGGCCGCGTCACCGGGCTCTCCAAGCTCGCCCGGCTGGTCGAGGTCTACGCCCGCCGCCCCCAGGTGCAGGAGCGGATGACCCGCCAGATCGCCGACGCCCTCGACGACGTGCTCAAGCCACGCGGCGTGCTGGTCGTCGTCCAGGCCGAGCACCTGTGCATGGCCATGCGCGGCATCCGCAAGCCGGGCTCCTCGACGGTCACCTCCGCGGTCCGCGGCATCTTCCGCGACAACGCGGCGACCCGCAGCGAGGCGATGGGCCTCGTCCTCGGCCGGTGAGCGGGGCCCGTCGATGACCGCCGCCGCGCTGCCACGACCGGGCCGCTGCCTGGTGATGGGCGTCCTGAACGTCACGCCGGACTCCTTCTCCGACGGCGGCTGCTTCGCCGACCCGGACACCGCCATCGCGCACGGTCTGGCGATGCACGCCGCGGGCGCGGACTACGTCGACGTCGGCGGTGAGTCCACCCGCCCGGGCGCCGACCGGGTGGACGCCGACGAGGAGTGCCGCCGCGTGCTCCCGGTGATCCGCGAGCTCTCCGCCGCGGGCGTGCGCACCAGCGTCGACACCACCCGCGCCGAGGTGGCCGAGGCCGCGCTGGTCGCCGGGGCGGTGCTGGTCAACGACGTCAGCGGCGGGCTGGCCGACAAGAACATGGCCGACCTGGTCGCCGACGCCGGGGTGCCGTGGGTGCTCATGCACTGGCGTGGCCACAGCCGGGAGATGTACGCGGCCGCGCAGTACGGCGACGTCGTCACCGAGGTCTGCGCGGAGCTCACCGCCCGGGTGGAGGACGTCGTCGCCGCGGGCGTGCGCCCCGACCAGCTGGTGATCGACCCGGGCCTGGGCTTCGCCAAGCGCGCCGAGCACAACTGGGCCCTGCTGGCCGGGCTCGACCGGCTCGTCGCCGTGGGGCTGCCCGTGCTCGTCGGCGCCTCCCGGAAGACCTTCCTGGGTCGGCTGCTCGCCGCGTCCGACGGCCGGCCCCGTCCCGCCGAGGAGCGCGACGCCGCGACCCTGGCGACCACGGTGCTCGCCGCGGAGGCCGGTGCGTGGGGCGTGCGCGTCCACGACGCCGGCGCTTCGGTGGACGCCGTCCGAACCGTGGCCGCGGTCCGCGCGGCGAGAGGAGCCGGCCGTGGCCACCCCTGACCGCATCGCCGTCCGCGGCGTCCGCGCGCACGCCCACCACGGCGTCTACGCCTTCGAGCGCGAGCGGGGGCAGGTGTTCCGCGTCGACGCCGTCCTGGAGCTCGACACCTCCGCGGCCGCGGCCGACGACGACCTGGCGCGCACGGTGAACTACGCCGACATCGCGCAGCGGCTGCACCGCGTGCTCGCCGGCGAGCCGGTGCACCTGCTCGAGACGCTCGCCCAGCGGCTGGCCGACGTCTGCCTCGCCGACGAGCTCGTCGACGCCGTCGAGATCACCGTGCACAAGCCGGAGGCCGAGCTCGGGGTGCCGTTCGACGACGTGACGGTGACCATCCGGCGCGAGCGCGCATGAGCCGGGCCGTCCTCTCCCTGGGCGCCAACCTCGGTGACCGCGCCGGAGCGCTCCGCGCCGCGATCACCGCGCTGAAGGACGACGGCGTGCTCGTCGCCCGCTCCACGCTGTACGAGACCCCGCCGTGGGGCCCGGTCGAGCAGCCGCCCTACCTGAACGCCGTCGCCGTCGTCCGCGGCGATCGGGACGCCCGGGGCTGGCTCGCGCGGGCCCGGGAGCTCGAGGAGGCGGCCGGCCGGACCCGCGAGCTGCGGTGGGGTGCCCGCACCCTCGACGTCGACGTGGTCACCGTGACCGGCGACGACGGCGCGCCCGTGCTCTCCGACGACCCCGCGCTGACCCTGCCGCACCCCCGGGCGCACGAGCGCGCGTTCGTGCTGGTGCCGTGGGCGACCCTCGACCCGACCGCCCAGCTCCCCGGCCGCGGCCGGGTCGCCGACCTGGTGGCCGCGCTCGACCCCGCCGACGTGGCGGCGGTCGTGCGCTGGGACCACCTCCACTAGGCCGCCCCGTGACCCCCGTCCGCCGCCGCGACCTCGTCGTCCTCGCCCTCGGGCTCACCGTGGCCGCGTGGCTGCTGGTGCGTGCCTGGTACGGCGAGCTGCCGCCGCTGCGCTGGTGGCTGCCCGCGCCGCTGGCGGTCCTGGCCCTCGGCGAGGCCCTGGGAGCGCGGGTGCTGACGACCCGGCTGCGGGCGCTGCGCGAGGCGCGGGCCGGGCGGGGCCCCACCGGGCGCGACGCCGCGGGCGTCCGCCCGGTCGAGCCGATGCTGGTCGCGCGGCTCGCGGTGCTGGCCCAGGCGAGCGCCTACGTGGGCGCCGTCGTCACCGGGGTCTGGCTGGGCGTCCTCGCCTACACCGGCCCCGCCGTGGGCCGGCTGCAGGCGGCCGGCAACGACACGGTCACCGCGCTGCTGGGCCTGCTGGCCTCCCTCGCACTGGTCGCCGCGGCGCTGTGGCTCGAGTCCGCCTGCCGGGTGCCGCCCGGCTCGACCGACGACGAGCCGGCCCCCGGGGTCAGCGCCTAGCTGTACCCGGCCAGGACGTTGGTGACGGCGGCCGGACTTGAACGCAGGAGAACCTCCGAGTGGGGTGTGGCTTCCTAAGGCCCACATCCGCCCGGAGGTTCTCGTGTCCCACGGTAATGCCCGCACCA
>NZ_JBJHAC010000030.1:0-48288 GCF_054050835.1 Blastococcus sp. SYSU DS0510
CCCCCCCCCCCCCCCCCCCCGCCCCGCCCCCCCCCCCCCCCCCCCCCCGCCCCCCCCCCCCCCCCCCCCCCCCCCCCCCCCCGCGCTCTGTGGTGCAGTACGGGGAGGTTCAGCGCGGGTTCTCGGCGCGCCGCGCGAGCAGCCGGCCGAGCACCGCGCCCAGGTCGTACCCGGCTGCCTCCACCGCCATGGGGAACATGGAGGTCTCGGTGAGACCGGGCGAGACGTTCACCTCGAGGAAGTGCACCTCGCCGTCCGGGGTGATGATCGCGTCGGTGCGCGAGAGGTCGGCCAGGCCGAGGACCTCGTGCACCCGGACGGCGACCTCGGCGGCGCGGGCTGCCGTCTGGTCGGGGATGCGGGCCGGTGCGTGGTACTCGGTGAGGCCCGGGGAGTAGCGGGAGCTGTAGTCGAAGACGCCGGACTCCGGCTCGATCTCGACGGCCGGCAACGCGATCGGCCCGTCGCCCAGGTCGACGACGGCGAGCGCCACCTCGACCCCCTCGACGTAGCGCTCGACCATCACGGTGTCGCCGTAGGCGAAGCAGCTGACCATCGCGGCCGGGAGGTCCTCGACGCGGCTGACTTTCTGCACGCCGAGCGCGGAGCCGCCCGAGGCGGGCTTGACCATCAGCGGCAGACCGAGGCGGGCCACCATCAGGTCCAGCACCGCGCCGGCCCCCAGCTCGCGGAACGTGCTGTGCGGGAGGGCGACCCAGTCCGGCGTGGTCACGCCCGCCGTGCGCACGACGGACTTGGCGGCCGGCTTGTCCCAGGCCAGCCGGCACGCGGCCGCCGGGGAGCCGACGTAGGGGACGCCGGCCAGGTCCAGCACCGCGCGGAGGGCCCCGTCCTCACCGGTGGCGCCGTGCAGCGCGATGAACACCGCGTCCGCCGGCGCGGCGGCGAGGCCGGGCAGCAGCTCGGCGTCGGCGTCACGGAGTTCGGCGTCCAGGCCGGCCCGGGTGAGCTCCTCCACCACCTGGGTGCCCGAGGAGAGGCTGACCTCCCGCTCGAAGGTCAGCCCGCCGGCGAGGACGATGGCCCGCAGCGGGTGGCGCTCCTGCGCTGCGCCGGGTTCTGCGGTGGGCGCGGTCTCGCTCATCGGCCGTCCTCGTACGTGTCGCTGTTCGCCGGACCGACCATCGACTCGGCGTCGTGGCCGGAGCCGGGGCGGATCGCCCGGAAGGTACCGGTGTCCACCTTGTCGAAGGTGGAGTGCAGGTCCAGCTCCGCCTCGACGACGCGGGACAGCCGGCGCACCCCCTCACGGATCTGGTCCGGCTCCGGGTAGCAGTAGGAGAGACGCATGTACTCCTGGCCGCTGCCATCGGCGTAGAAGCCGATGCCGGGGACGTAGGCGACGTGCGCGCCGACCGCTCGGGGCTGCATCAGCTTGGCGTCCAGGCCGGACGGCAGCCTCAGCCACACGTAGAAACCGCCGTCCGGGCGGGTCCACGTGGTGCCCGGCGGCATGAGCGCCGCCAGGGACTCCAGCGTGGCGTCGCGGCGCTCCCGGTAGAGCTCGGTGAAGAGCTTGATCTGCTCCCGCCACGGCTGGGTGTCCAGGTAGCGGGCGACCGCGTACTGGGTGAGCGACGGCGGGCAGAGCACCTGCGCCTCGGTGGCCAGGACCAGCTTCTCCCGGACGGCGAGGGGCGCGAGGACCCAACCCACCCGCAGCCCCGGCGAGAAGGTCTTGGAGAACGAGCCCAGGTAGATGACCCGCCGGGAGTCCCGGGCGCGCAGCGCGCGCATCGGCTCCCGGTCGAAGCCGAGGAGGCCGTAGGGGTTGTCCTCGATGATCAGCAGGTCCCAGCGCTCGGCGATCGCCATGATGGCCTCGCGGCGCGGTTCGGAGAGGGTGACACCGGCCGGGTTGTGGAAGTTCGGGACGGTGTAGAGGAACTTCACCCGGTCGCCGTTCGCCCGGCAGGCGGCCAGCGCCTCCTCGAGCGCCTCGGGGATCAGCCCGTCGTCGTCCATGGCGACGTGCCGGACCCGCGCCTCGGCGGACTGGAACACCCCGAGGGCGCCCACGTAGGACGGCGCCTCGGCGAGGATCACGTCACCAGGGTCGACGAAGACGCGGGTGACCAGGTCCAGCCCCTGCTGCGAGCCGACCGTCACCACGACCTCGCTCGGCGAGGCGTCGGTGATGCCTTCGAGCGCCATGACGTCGCAGATCCGCTCCCGGAGCCGCGGGTCCCCCTGGCCGGAGCCGTACTGGAGCGTCTGCGCGCCCATGCCGGAGACCAGGTCGCCGATCATCGAGCCGACGGCGTCCAGCGGGAGGGCGGTCACGGCCGGCATGCCACCGGCGAGCGAGACGACCTCGGGCCGGCTGACCACGGAGAAGAGCGCGCGGATCTCCGAGGTCTTCATCCCGTGGGTGCGTGCTGCGTAGCGGTCGGCCAGCGGGTCGAGCCGCGGATGACGCGGCGCGGGATGGGGGTGCGCACCCGGGTGCGCCCCCTGCTGTCCGGGACCGGCGGGGGAGCCGGGCGGGATGGTGGCCACCCCAGGAGTGTAGGCGCGGGCAGAACGGCGTTCGGGGAGACCACCGGAGTCGAGTGGACCGATCGGTCGCCTGCCCGCCAGGTGCTCTAGGCCTTCTCGGGGAGCACGAAGGTACCGGTCGCCGGGTCGGCCTCCGCCGGGAGGTAGAGCCGCTGCACGGCCGCCAGGACGCCGTGGGCGATGGCGCTGCGGACGCGGGCGTCCAGCAGCAGCAGCCGGTCCACGGGGTGGGAGAGGTAGCCGCAGTCGAGCCGGACGGCGGGCATGCGCGTCATGCGGAGCAGCTCCCACGTCTTCGGGTGGGAGCCGAGGTCGAGCATGCCGGTGCGGGCGACGGTCTCGCGGCGGACCAGGTTGGCGAACTGCTCGCCCACCGTGGAGGAGGCGCCGGACCCGGTGCCGTAGTAGTAGCTGGCCACCCCGCGGGCGTGCTCCGAGCCGTGGGCGTCCAGGTGCAGCGAGAGGAAGAGGTCGCCGCGGGCGTCGTTGGCGAAGGCGGTCCGCTCGGCGAGCGCCGGCCCCTGCCCGCGGCCCCGGGTGAGGTAGACGGTGGCGCCGGCCGCGGCCAGCCGCCCCTCGATGCGCGAGGCGAGATCGAAGACCAGGTCGGCCTCGGTGGTCTCGCCCACGGTGAAACCGGTGTCCTCGCCGCCGTGGCCGGCGTCGACGACGATGCGGCGGCCGATGAGGTGGGGACCGCTCTCGACGAAGGAGGCGCTCTGCCGCAGGAGCTGCGGGCGGCCGCCGGTGACCTTGCGGCCCAGCTGGCGCAGCGCGCGCAGCGTCGCCGGGCCGCAGGTGCCGTCGGAGGTGAGCCCGTAGTCGCGCTGGAAGGCCCGGAGCCCGAGCTCGGTCTCCGGGCCGAGGATCCCGTCGGCCCGTCCGGCGTCGTAGCCGAGCTCGAGCAGGCGCTCCTGCAGGTTGGTGACGTCGTCGCCCCGCATGGGCCGCTCGGGGTCGTAGCGCAGCAACCGGTCCCCCAGCGACCACCGGGCCTCGCTGAGCGCCCGGTAGGTCTCGTCCCCCACCCGGCCGTCGACCGAGAGGCCGCGGACCTGCTGGAAGTGGCGCACGGCGAGCTCGGTGGCGGAGTCGTACTCCGCCGACTCCAGCCCGGGGTCGAGGCCGTCCGGTGAGGCGGGGAGGAGACCCAGGCTGCGGAGCGCGGCGTGCACGTCGGCCACGGCCGGCCCGGAGTCCCCGCGCCTCAAGGGCTGCATGCGGCTGTCGGTTCCCATCACAGCTCCGCTGGGGAACTGGAAGGCTTCGCCGTTCTCATCATCGTGTCGCCGATTGTGGTCCCTCCCCGCCGGGACGGCGCACCGGGGGCGGGGGCGCGCCCTCCGGTACGACGCAGGCCCACCCGTCCGGTGGGACGGGTGGGCCTGGTGACGTGCTGGAACGGCTGGTGACGTGCTGGAACCGGCCTCTCTGCAGGGCCCCGCCGCGAGGGTGCGAGTGGTGGGGGGCCGAGAGGTCCTCTCAGAGGTAGTCGGCGAGGTCGTTCAGGATCGCGCCCTTGGGCTTGGCGCCGATGATGCTCTTGACCGGCTTGCCGCCCTGGAAGACCGTCATCGTCGGGATCGACATGACCTGGTAGTCACGGGCGATCTGCGGGTTCTCGTCGATGTTCAGCTTCGCGATGGTGAGCTTGTCGCCGTGCTCGGCGGCGATCTCCTCCAGCACGGGGGCGACCATCTTGCACGGCCCGCACCACTCCGCCCAGAAGTCGACGAGCACGGGCTTGTCGCTGCCCAGCACGTCGGTGGCGAAGCTGGAATCGGTGACCGTCACGGTGTTGCCTGCCATGGTCGTTCTCCCTCTCGGTCGACTGGCTCGTCGCTGGCGCTGACGAGATTGCCTGCCGGGACAACCGGCCGGACGGGCGGGTTATGCCCGGATCCGGCGCGCTCCCTGCAGGGCCTTGATCAGCGCTCGTCGAAGGTCTCGGCGAGCCACCGCTCGGCGTCGATCGCGGCGGCGGCACCCGTGCCGGCCGACGTGATCGCCTGGCGGTAGATGTGGTCGACGACGTCGCCGCAGGCGAAGACGCCGTCGATGTTGGTGCGCGTGGTGGGGTGGTCCACCTGGATGTAGCCCTCGTCGTCCAGCTTGAGCTGGCCGGCGAAGAGCTCGCTGCGCGGGTCGTGGCCGATGGCCACGAAGAGCCCGGTGACCGGCATCGTCTCGGTCGCGCCGGTGGTCGTGTCGGTGAGCTGCACCGCCGAGACGGTGGTGTCGCCCAGGACGTCGGTGACCTGCTTGCCGAGGGCCCAGCGGATCTTCTCGTTGTCCTGCGCCCGCTTCTGCATGATCTTCGAGGCGCGCAGCTCCTCGCGGCGGTGGACGACGGTGACGCTCTTGGCGAACCGGGTGAGGAAGGTGGCCTCCTCCATCGCCGAGTCACCGCCGCCGACGACGACGATGTCCTGGTCGCGGAAGAAGAAGCCGTCGCAGGTGGCGCAGGCGGAGACGCCCCGGCCGAGCAGCCGCTGCTCGTTGTCCAGGCCGAGGTAGCGGTACTTGGAGCCGGTGGCCACGATGACCGCGTGCGCGAGGTGCACCTCGTCGCCGACCTTGACGATCTTCGGCTCGGCGGTCAGGTCGACCTCGGTCACGTCCGACGGCACCAGCTCCGCCCCGAAGCGCTCCGCCTGGGTGCGCATGTCGTCCATGAGCTGGGGGCCCTGGATGCCCTCGGGGAACCCGGGGAAGTTCTCGACCTCGGTGGTGGTCATGAGGGCGCCACCGAACTGCGAGCCCTCGAACACCAGCGGGTGGAGGTTGGCCCGCGCGGCGTAGGTGGCCGCGGTGTACCCGGCGGGCCCGGAGCCGATGATGATCAGGTCACGGACGCCGTCGTGCTCGGCGGGCGGGATCACCGGCTGCGTCACCTCGCCGGTGGTCACGGCGGGGCCGGGGGTCGGCTGGTCTGCAGTCACGGGCGGCACAACCACGATCCTAGGGGCGCCATTCCCCGCGGCCCGTCCCGGCGGGGAGCAGGGTCCGCTCAGCCGGCGGTGCTGATCCCCACCTCGGCCAGCTGCGCGGAGAAGCCGTCCGGGCTGTCGGCCAGGCCGGTGATCCAGACGAGGACGTACCGGGCCGTCACGGGTTCGTCGAACGCGAGCTCGGTGCTCGGCTCGAGCGTCCCGGCGGCGGCGACGGCGAAGTCGTCGAGCGCGCCACCCTCGGCCTCGGCGGTGCGGATCTCGACGGTCGGGCCGGGCAGCGCCGTCTGGACGGTGACGCCGGAGAGGTCCTGGACGGAGCCCAGGTCGTAGAGGACACCGACGCCGGGCTTGAGGTTCCCGAAGGCAGGGGTGCCGCGGTAGGTGACGGTGGACCAGTTGGTGGCGGGGTCGCCGTCGTAGGAGAGCGGGACGTCGCCGTCGTTCTCCGGCTCGCCGTCGCCGAACGGGTCGAACACCTCCGCGGCGGTGATCGGGGCGACCGCTCCCGGTGCGGCGGCCGGGTCCTCGGCCGGCTCCCCGTCCGCGGCGGGGGCGCTGCTGGCCGGCGGGGTGGAGCCGCCGAGGTCCTCGTCCACCGCGTCGGTCACCGACAGGACGCTCGACCCGAACCACCACGCCAGTGCGATCACCACGAGCAGGGCGAGCAGCGGCAGGCCCACGACGACCAGCCGGTGCTTGCGGGCGCCGTCCTCCTCGTCGTACAGGGAGGCCGGCTCGGCGTACGGGTCGTCGTCGGAGCCCCCGCGGGCGCGCAGCACGCCGAAGGGCTCCTCCTCCTCGCCGGTGGGCCGGGCCGGGGGGAGCGCGTGGCCGGCCGCGATCGTGTCGCGGGCCGTGGGGGCCGCCGATGCGCCGTCGTCGGCGACCGGGCGCATCGGAGGGACCGGGGGCAGCGTGCCGGGCTCGCGCCGCACGGGTGCGGCGCCCTCTCCGCGGCGGTCCCGCGCGCGGCGGGAGCGCCGCCCGCCGTCGGGCTCCTCACCGCGGAGCGGGGCAGCCGAGGAGGTGGGCCCCGTCCGCGGCCGCTCGGCGAGCAGCGAGGCCATGGCGGCGACGCTGGACAGCCCCTGGCCCGGCTCGGTCGAGCGGGCCCGGCGGGCGAGCGCCACGAGGTCGGAGGGGCCGGTGACCGGCCGGGCGCCGGGACCGACGCCGGTGAGGCAGGCCTCGAGGAGCTCGCCGAGCGCGGTGATGTCGCCGTGCACCGTGCCGGAGGCCGCGGGCACCGCCCGCAGGCCGACCAGCCCGTTCGGGCGGAGGACGACGTTCTCCAGCGTCAGGCCGCCGACGGCCAGGCCCACGCGGTGCGCCTCGGCGACGCCCTCGGCGAGCCGGCGGAGCACCAGTCGCACGTCGCGCTCGGGCATCGGCCCCGAGCGCAGCCGCTCGGCCAGCGTCTCGCCGTCGATCCACTCGTTGACGACGTAGGCCGCGCCGCCCGGGGCGGCGTCCTCCCCCACCCGACCCACGCTGCCCTCGGAGGCGTCGTAGACCATCGCCAGCGCCGGGGTGGCCAGGCCGCCCGCGGTGAGCGCCCGGGTGATCCAGGCGTGCGCGGCGGGCCCGGCGGGGACGTGCACGCGGATGGCGACGTCGCGGTTCAGGACGCGGTCCTTGGCCCGCCAGCTCTGGATGACGCCGGTCGGCGTGGTCTCGTCGGGGCCGATCTGGTCCAGCGGGCGGTAGCGGTCGGGCAGTCCGGTGGTCGTGGACGCCATCGACACTGTCGACTCCCTGTGCTGCTCCGGCCGCCGAGGCGGACGCTCCGGCACGGTCGGCCCACCTGGCCGGTGCTCGGTCACCTGCGCCCCAGCCGGGCCCGCAGCGCAGCGACGGGCTCCCGGACCTCCGGAACGCGGGCCACCACCAGACCGGTCAGTGCGACGCCGCCGACGACCACGGTACCGATGACGACTTCGGCGAGCGAGCCTGCCGTCGAGCCTTCGCCCAGGTCGCCGGTCACGATCCGGACAAGACCGCCGGCCAGCCCGGCCACGATCGCGACCGCGGCGATCCGGGCCAGCGGCAGGAAGGTCTCGCGGGTGCGCAGCCCACCGAGCCGGCGGCGCAGCGCCAGGTCGCCGATGACCCACCCGGCGACGTAGGTGAGGCTGGTGGCGAGCATCAGCCCGGCCAGCACCAGGTCCGGGTCGACGACGACCGGGACGAGCAGGAGCAGCGGCACCCGGACGGCGACCATGCCGAGCTGGATGAGCGTCGGCGTGCGGGCGTCCTTCATCGCGTAGAAGACCCGCAGCTGCAGCAGGGTCACCGCCATCGGCAGCAGGCCGAAGGCGCCGACGGCCAGCGCGGTGCCGATGGCCCGGGCCTCGTCGGCCGACGTGTTGCCCCAGGCGAAGACCAGGACCCCCAGGGGAGGGCCGAGGACGGTCAGCGCGGCGGTCACGGGGAGCAGGCCGAGGGCCGAGAGCCGCGTGCCGAGGGACAGGTCCTGGACGACGCCCGGGACGTCGGAGCGCGCGGCGGCGCGGCTCATCCGCGGGACGAGGGCGGTCAGCAGCGCGACGCCGATGATCCCGTAGGGCATCTGGAAGAGCAGGCTCGCGTAGCCGAAGGCGGCAGAACCCAGGCCACCTTCGCGACCGGCCTCGTTGGCCACCCGGAGGGCCACCAGCACACCGGCCTGGCTCACGGCCACGTAGGCGATCACCCAGAGCCCGAGGGTGCCCGCCTCGCGCAGCCCGGTGTCGCGCAGGCCCCAGCGGGGTCGCAGCGGCACCCCGGCACGGCGCATGAGGGGCAGCAGCACGACCGCCTGCACGGCGATGCCCAGCACCGTGCCGACGCCGAGCAGCCACACGAGGCCGGCGGGGATGGTCGCCGGCGCCAGGGCGCCCGGACCGCTGGCCGCGAGGAACAGCAGCCCGGTGGCGATGACGACGACGTTGTTGAGCACCGGCGCCCAGGCCGGCGGGCCGAAGACCCCGCGGGAGTTCAGCACCGCCTGGGCGAAGGCGCCGAGCCCGTAGAAGACGATCTCGACCAGCAGGATGCGGGCCAGCCAGTTGGCCAGCCGGTACTGCTCCGGGTCCTCGTCGAGCCCGTACAGCGCGGTCAGCAGCGGTGCGGCGAGCACGGCCAGCACGGTCATCACCAGCAGGCCCGACAGCGCGATCGTGGCCAGCCGCTGGGCGTAGGCGACGCCGTCGTCGCGGTCCCGCTCCTGCGCGTGCACGAGCAGCGGGACGATCACCGACGTCAGCACGCCGCCCAGGAGCAGCTCGTAGACGATGTTGGGCAGCGTGTTCGCGGTGTTGTAGGCGTCGGCGACCAGCCCGACGCCGAGCGCCGCGGCGAGCACGATGGTGCGCAGCAGGCCGGTGATCCGGGAGACCAGGGTGGCGATCGCCATGGTCCCGGCGGCCCGCAGGATGCCCCCGCTGGCGCCGGGTGCGCCCTCGCGCCGCTCGACGTCCTCGTCGGTGTCCTGCTCGGCGCGGGGCACCGGCGGCAGGAGCGGCATGGGGAAGACCTGGGTGTCGTCCGCGGCCGGCACCCAGCGGTGCCGCAGCGGCGGCAGCGGCGGCACGGGGGCGGCCGGGCGCGCCGGCCGTGCGGGGGGCACGGGTGGCAACCGGGGCGGCGACGCCGGGGGGACGGCGCTGTCGACGACGGCCTCCGCGGGCCCCCCCTCGGCGGTGGGGGGCGCGGCGAAGACGGCGTCGCTCGGCGGCGTCGCCAGGTAGGGGGCCGGTGGCAGCGGCGCGGGCGACCCCCAGCTGCGGCGGCCCGGCGTCGCGCGGGTGGGCGCGGGCGGCGGGGGCAGCGGCAGCGGGCGGGGACGCTCGCCGTCCTCCGCGGCCTCGGGGCCGCCCTCGGTGGTGCCGGGTCGATCGCTCACACCGGGCTCCGGGTGGGTGCCGCGGAGAGACCGGGCGACGACGGGCCGGCGCCGGTGTCAGCCGGGACCGCGCCCCGCCGCCGGCGGAGCAGGAAGTGCACGAGCCGGCGCAGGAACAGCAGCGCGAGCAGCGACGCGGCACCGATGGTGATCGACAGCGAGATCGGCCCGTAGGCGGTGCTCTTCACCTGCATCTCCACGCGGTCCCCGAGGGGGCTGCCGGACGGGGTGGTGACCTGCGCGGTCACCCGGAACCCGCCCGAGCGCCGCAGCTCCGTCGGCACCTGGAGCGTCGTGCGCTGCTCGGGCGCCAGCGTCTGCACCCCGATGTCGCCGACGGTGAGGCCGCCGTTGGCCGGGGGGGCCACCTCCAGCCGGACGTCGACCGGGAACGGCAGGGGGTTGTCCACCGTCAGCACCAGCGGGGCGTCGCTCGAGGCGAGGCTGTAGGTGCCGTCCGCCGGGGCGACCACGCTGACCCGGTCCCGCAGGCGGTCGAAGGTGTCCTGCGCGTCGGCGGCGGCCGCCAGGAACTCCTCGGGGTCGTCGCGGTGCAGGACCGACGCGGCTCGGGCGATGCCGGCGTCGTAGGACTGCAGCGCCAGGTCGGCGTCCGCGGGGATCGCGCCGGCGAGATCCTCCCGGGCGGCCACGGCCTGGGAGAGGACCGCCAGCCCCGCGGGGTCCAGCGCGGTGTCCCGGTCCGGCTCGGCGAGCGTGCCGGCGTCGGCCGGCGGCGCGTCGCCGAGCGCGGCCACGCTGCCCGCCTGGAGCCAGGGCAGACCGGCCGTGTCGGCGATCATCGCGCCGGCGCCCTCCACCCCCACGTCGAGGTCGCGGGGCGGCGCGACGAGGACGGTCTGCCCGCTGCCGGGCGGCGCCTGCAGGGTCAGGGCGGCCAGCTCCGCCAGGTAGCGCTGCTCGGCGATCCGCGGACCGCCCTCCACCACCTCGGCGGTGCCGACGACGGCGCTCAGCGTCGGGTCGGCGACGAGCACGTCCAGCGCGCCGTCGCCGACCGGGACCGAGCTGCGGGCGATCGCGTCGGAGCCGTCCAGGCCCACGGCGGAGGCGCCGTCGGTGAGTGCGCCGCTGCCGAGGACGACCTGGTCGACGCCCCCGGCGCGCAGGGTGTCGAGGGTGGCGGCGTCGTAGGAGCCGTCCGGGGACCAGGCCAGGTCGGTGATCGGGGTGACGTCCAGGACGTCGGCGAGGATCGCCGCGCCGGCTCCGGTGCCGGAGGCGCCGGCCGGCTCGGCGGGTGCTGCCGGTGCGTCGACGGCCGGGTCGCCGGTGACCGGCGGGGGGCCGGGCGGGTCGTGCGCCGTGCCCTCCGGGGTGCCCGGCAGGCTGCGGGTGACGACGGCGGGCAGGCCTGCGGCGTGGAGGCTGTCGGCGTCGACGTCGCCGTAGGGCAGCGCCACCACCGGGCGCGTCGCCACCACCGCGCGCAGCCGGTCGAGGAACGCCCGCGCCGCCTCGGTGCCCGTTCCCGCGCCGGCCACCCCGTCGACGGCGTAGGGCCCGTCGGCCATGCGGGCCAGCTCCTCGACCAGGGCAGGGTCGATCGCCAGCGTGACCGGCAGCGGTGCGGTGGGCGCCGCCCCCGGCTGGGCCGCGGGCTGCCCGCCGGGCAGCCGCTCGATGACGGCCAGCGCGCGGTCGAGCCGGCCGCCCTCGCGCACGGCGTCGGCGAGCCCGTCGTCGAGGAAGGCGCCGGAGGCGTCGCGGTGGCTCGGCTCGGAGAGCGGCCACAGCCAGGCGACCGTCGTGCGCGAGGAGGGGACGACCGGCTGCTGGACCAGGAAGGTGGCCAGTTCGCCGACCCGGCGCTCCTGGTCGCCGTCCACGGTGCCGTTGACGTTGAAGAGGACCGGGTAGACGCCGTCCTGGTCCAGGCGCAGCTCGGCGGAGTCGACGGTGTAGCTGAACTCCACGCTGCCGCCGGGGGCGAGGACGCCGTCCACGGGGGCGAACTCCGGCTGCACGGTGGTCGCGGTGCCGGGGTCGCTGACCGCGGCGGCGAGGTCGGGGCGGTCGGTGAGCACGTCGCCGCGCTGCAGCCGGGCCCGGAGGCCGGTGATCGGGTCCGGGCCGGTGTTGGTCAGCGTGCCCGTGACCGTGATCAGCGAGCCCGGGGTCACCGTGCGGGGCTCGAAGCGGGCCACGTCGATGCGGACGGGCCGGTCGGCGGAGGTGGCCGCGTCCGAGGCGGTCGGGGCGGGGGCCGCCGCCGCGGGGGGAAGGGTGGTCGCGGGGGCGAGGAGCGGTCCGCCGAGCACCAGGGCGCCCGACAGCAGGGGGACGAGCGCGGCCGCACGCCGGACGGCGCCCTGCCGGGCGGGGGCGGCGGGGCGGCCACCGGCTCGGGTGGCAGCCGGCCGGGTCACGCGCTGTCGGCCAGGAGTCCGGGGGCGCGCTCGACCAGGGCGCGCTCGTCGGCGTACGCCAGCCGGGTGCTCAGCTCCTCCAGTGGCACCCAGGCGACCTCGGTGACCTCGACGTCGGCGTCCGAGAGCGCACCGCCGACCGCACGGAGCAGGAAGTGGTGCACGGTCTTGTGCACGCGGCGGCCCTCGGCGACGAACCAGAAATCGATGATCCCGAGCGGGGCGACGACCTCGCCGATGATGCCGGTCTCCTCGGCGACCTCCCGGACGGCGGTGTCCTCGGGGGTCTCGCCCGCCTCGATGTGCCCCTTCGGGAGCGACCAGAGCAGCCGGCCGCGGCGGTCGGTGCGGCCGATGAGGGCGGCACGGGGCCCGGTCACGCCGTCGTCGGCCACCACCAGGCCCCCGGCGGAGGTCTCGTCGACCCGGCGCAGCCGGCGGCCCGGGCGCCCTCGCCCGCCCGTCCCAGCCATGTCAGGAGGGTAGCGCGCCCCCGGCGTCGACTCCGGGAGCATCGCACCGTGAGGGCCCCGACGGGACGGAGCCCGGCCGGGTCGCTCCTCCGCCCGCACTACGCTGGCTCGTCGTGTCCGCCACCTCGCCGAGCCGGCCCGAGCCCGGGCCGGTGCCCCCGGCCGTCCAGGAGACCGTCCGCACGCTGGTGGACGTCTCGCCCGTGCTGATCGAGCTCGGGCAGCGGTTCGCCGCCGCCGGCTTCGAGGCCCACCTGGTCGGCGGCTCGGTGCGCGACGCCCTGCTGGCCGCCGCGGCCGGGGGCGGCCAGGTGGCCGGCGTGGTCCCCGGCGACCTCGACGTCACCACGGACGCCCGCCCGGAGCAGGTGCTCGACGTGCTGCGCGGGTGGGCGCGTTCCACGTGGAACACGGGCATCGCCTTCGGGACGGTGGGCGCCGATCTCGGCGGCGCGCGGGTCGAGATCACCACCTTCCGGGCGGACCGGTACGACCGCACCTCCCGCAACCCGGAGGTCGCGTGGGGCGACTCGCTCACCGACGACCTGGCCCGCCGGGACTTCACGGTCAACGCGATGGCGGTCTCCCTCGGCCCGGACCGCACGGTGACCGACCCCTTCGGTGGGCTGGGTGACCTGCTGGCGAAGCGGTTGCGCACCCCGGGCCCCGCGGTCGAGTCCTTCGCCGACGACCCGCTGCGCATGCTGCGCGCGGTCCGCTTCGTCGCCCAGCTCGGGCTGACGCCGGACGAGGAGGTGCTCGCCGCGATGTCCTCCCTCGCCGGCGAGCTCGCCCGGATCACCCCCGAGCGCGTGCAGGTGGAGCTGTCCAAGACGCTGCTGCAGGACGCGCCGCGGGCGGCGCTGGAGCTGTTCACCGCCACCGGCCTGGCCGACGTCGTGCTGCCGGAGCTCTCGGCGCTGCGCATGGAGATCGACGAGCACCACCAGCACAAGGACGTCTACGCCCACTCGCTGACCGTCCTCGATCAGGCGATCGCCCTGGAGAAGGCGGAGGGGCGGGCGGGGGAGGACGGAGCCCCGTCGCCCGACCTGGTCCTCCGGTTGGCCGCGCTGCTGCACGACATCGGCAAGCCCGCGACCCGCCGGCACGAGCCCGGCGGGCGGGTCTCCTTCCACCACCACGAGGTGGTCGGCGCCAAGCTGGTGCGCAAGCGGCTGATGGCGCTGCGGTACTCCAAGGAGGTCGTCGAGGCGGTCTCCCGGCTCACCTTCCTGCACCTGCGCTTCCACGGCTACGGGGACGGGCAGTGGACCGACTCCGCCGTCCGGCGCTACGTCACGGACGCCGGCGACCTGCTCCCCCGGCTGCACAAGCTCGTGCGGTCGGACTCGACGACCCGCAACAAGCGGCGCGCCGCCGCGCTGTCGGCGACCTACGACTCCCTGGAGCAGCGGATCGCCGAGCTCGCCGCGCAGGAGGACCTGGCGCGCGTGCGCCCCGACCTCGACGGCAACGCGATCATGGAGATCCTGGGTCTCGGGCCCGGTCCCGAGGTCGGTGCGGCGTGGCGCTTCCTGAAGGACCTGCGGCTCGAGCGGGGACCGCTGGACCGTGACGACGCCGAGGCCGCGCTGCGCGCGTGGTGGGCCGCCCGGCAGGGCTGACCGCCCCTCCGCTCAGCACCGGGCCATGCGGGCGTGCAGCAGCGCGGTGCCGACGTACCCCGCGCCGACGACGGTGAGCAGCGGCGGTGAGACCCCCGACTCGGGGAGGGTGAACGCCGCGGCGACGAGTGCGGCGACGTAGCCCACGTTGACGACGGTGTCGTAGACGGAGAAGACCCGGCCGCGGTGGTCGTCGTCGATCGACTCCTGCAGGGTCGCGTCGACGCAGATCTTCACGCCCTGACCCATGAGCCCGAGGACGAACCCGGCGAGCACGGCGGCCCAGGGCTGGAACAGCAGCCCGAGGCCGGCCTGGAGCAGCCCGCCCGTGGTCAGCAGGATGCCGATCCACGGCACCGTGCCGATGCGGCGCACGACGGGCGGGGTGGCGACGGCGGCAGTGAGCGTGCCGGCGGCGATCGCGGCGACGACCACGCCGAGCCCCACCAGGCCCCCGGGCAGCGGGCCGCTCCCGTCGACGAACGTGTTGCGGTAGAGCAGCAGGGTCATGAGCGTCAGCAGGCCGAACCAGACGCGGTGCAGGCCGATGGCGGTGAGCGCGGCGGCGGCCTGCCGGTGCGCCCACGCGTGCCGGGCACCGGAGGCCATGCCGGTCAGCACCTGCGCCGCCGACGTCCGCGCGGTGCGGGCCATGTGGTCGGGCCCGAGGTAGGCCCGCGTGAAGCCGGCGACGACCGCCGCGGCCGCGAGGTAGGGCACGGCGGAGGCGAGGGCCAGCGTGGCGTACCCGGCGTCGCCGGACCCGGTCAGCTGCAGCAGCGACAGCGCGGCTCCACCCCCGGCCACCGTGGCGACGGCGCCCGACGTCGTCGACAGGGCGTTCGCCGGGACGAGCGAGGACTCGTCGGTGGTGTGCGGGAGCCCGGCCGAGAGCGCGGAGAGCACGAACCGGTTCACCGAGAAGACGGCGAGCCCCGCGAGGTAGAAGGCCGGCCCCTGCACGCCGGCGAGCACGAGGGCGGCCACCACGGCCACGAGACCGGCGCGCAGCACGTTGGCGCGCAGGAGCACCTGCCGCCGGCTCCAGCGGTCCAGCCAGACGCCGGCGAACGGCCCGACGAACGAGTAGGGCAGCAGCAGGACGGCGAAGCCCGCGGCGACGTCGACGGGATCGGCGGCCCGCTGCGGGTTGAACAGCACCGTGCCCGCCAGCGCGGCCTGGAAGACGCCGTCCCCGAACTGGGAGAGCAACCGGGTGCCCAGCAGTCGGCGGAAGTCCCCGCGCACCAGAAGGCCGCGCACGGTCGTCCCCGCCCCCGCCACACGGCCAGCCTAGAGAAAGGACCCCGTGCCCCCCGCCACTCGCGAGCTCGCGGCGGGACCCTGCACGGGGCCGCCCGCGCCCCCCGCCACTCGCGAGCTCGCGGCGGGACCCTGCACGGGGCCGCCCGTGCCCCCGCCACTCGCGAGCTCGCGGCGGGACCCTGCACGGGGCCGCCCGTGCCCCCGCCACTCGCGAGCTCGCGGCGGGACCCTGCACGGGGCGCCCGCGCCCTCCGCGCGCAGGGCGGGCGGCCACCGGCGCCGACGTGGGGCACACTGAGAAGGATGTCGCCGGTGCCTCCCCCGCCCGAGCCCGAGTCCGGTCCGCCTGCACGGCCCGCGACCGGTCGCCGCCGTGCCGGCGCGGTCCCCCAGCTGTCGGTCGGCAGCCTGGACGACGTGCGGGCGGGCGCTCTCCTCGTGGCGATGCCGGCGCTCACCGAGCCCACGTTCGCCGGGGCGGTCGTCTACGTCCTGGACCACTCCGACACCGGCACGCTCGGCGTGGTGCTGGGTCAGCCCAGCCAGGTCCAGATCCGCGACGTGCTGCCCGGCTGGTGCGATCTGGCGGTGGAGCCGGGCGTCTTCCACGTGGGCGGGCCCTGCGAGACCGACACCGCGCTCTGCCTGGCGACGGCGGCGGTCGACGCCAGCGAACCCGGCCTGCGGTCCGTGGCCGGGGACGTCCACCTCGTCGACCTCGACGGGGACCCGGAGGCGCTCACCGGTCGCCTCTCGGGCCTGCGGGTGTTCGCGGGCTACGCGGGTTGGTCGCCCGGTCAGCTGGCCGGTGAGATCGCCGAAGGGGCGTGGGCCTGCGTGCCGAGCCGACCCGGCGACGTCCTCAGCGAGCTGTCCGGCCCCGAGCTGTGGCGGCGGGTGGTGGGCCGGCAGACCGGTCGCCTGGCCGTCCTCTCCTCCGCCACGCTGGACCCCACGGCCAACTGACGTCCCTCCCGGCTCGTGTCGGGCAGCGCGATCCGGCGTCGTCTGGTAGGAAAGAGCCCGGGAAGGGGCGGTCTGGGGAAGAGGCCGCCCCTTCCCGCTTCTCTGCGGTGACGACTCCCCGCCTCAGACCCCGAACGCCGCGGCGATCTCCGGGTGGTCCGTCGCCGCCGCCGTCTCCTCCGCCGTGGGGAGTGCCAGCCGGCGGGTGCCGTGCTCGGCGAGCGTGACCGTCACCTCGACGCCGCCCAGCGGGGTCCGGTACTGCACCAGCGTCCGGTCGGAGTCGTCCACCGCCACCGTGCGCTCCTCGCGGAGCCGGTACACCGTCGTCGGCCGGCCGTCGAGCGCCTGCTCCCCGTCCCACCGGTACGGGCCGTCCAGGAATGCCGACGGCGGGTCGGCCCGCTCCGCGGCGAGGTTCTGCAGCACCCGGACGAGCACGTCGAGCAGCGGCGGGTCCGCGGCGCCGGCCGGCAGGGTGCGGCGCAGGTAGGTCGCGTCCGGGGCGCCGTCGGCGGCGAGCGCCTCGGTCAGCCCGGGCACGTCGCCGGCCCAGAGGTCGTCGCGGTCGAAGAACAGGGTGCGGGTGTCCCGGTCCTCGCCCCCGACCGTCGTCACCGCCTGCGCCTGGCCGACCCCGCGGCGGAAATCGATCTGCCCGGTGAGGGTGAGCACCGCGTCGTCGGCGAAAGGGGCGGTGACGACGAAGTCCGCGCCGCCCTCCTGGTGGTTGCGGTGGAGCAGCTCGGCCAGGACGGCGGCGTCGTCCTCGGTGACCGGCTCACCGGCCTGCCGCTGGTCGCTGGTGCACCCGGCGAGGAGCAGGAGGGCCAGCCCGGCCGCGCCCGCCCGGGGGACGAGCTGTCGGCGGGCACGCATGCGGTGCAGCGTAGGCAGCCGATCGCCCCGGATCGGCGACGACGCGGCGGGGGCAAAGGAGGCTTTACCTGCGTCCTGGCCCCCAGGGACGTAGGTAAAGCCTCCTATGCCCGGTGGGGGCCTCAGCGCTCGATGTCGCCCCGGATGAACGCCTCGACGGCGTCACGGGCCTCGCTGTCGTCGTACTGCACCGGCGGGCTCTTCATGAAGTAGGAGGACGCCGACAGGATCGGGCCGCCGATGCCGCGGTCCTTGGCGATCTTCGCGGCGCGGACGGCGTCGATGATGATGCCGGCCGAGTTCGGGCTGTCCCAGACCTCGAGCTTGTACTCCAGGTTCAGCGGGACGTCGCCGAACGCGCGGCCCTCCAGGCGGACGTAGGCCCACTTGCGGTCGCTCAGCCACGGCACGTGGTCCGACGGGCCGATGTGCACGTTGCCCACGCCCATGTCGCGGTCGACCTGGCTGGTGACGGACTGGGTCTTGGAGATCTTCTTGGACTCCAGACGCTCGCGCTCGAGCATGTTCTTGAAGTCCATGTTGCCGCCGACGTTCAGCTGCATCGTGCGGTCGAGCTGCACGCCGCGGTCCTCGAACAGCTTGGCGAGCACCCGGTGGGTGATCGTGGCGCCGACCTGGCTCTTGATGTCGTCACCGACGATCGGCACGCCGGCGGCGGTGAACCTGTCCGCCCACTCCTTGGTGCCGGCGATGAAGACGGGGAGGGCGTTGACGAAGGCGACACCGGCGTCGAGCGCGGCCTGCGCGTAGAACTCGGCGGCCTGCTGGGAGCCGACGGGGAGGTAGCAGACGAGGACGTCGGCACCGGACTCGCGCAGGGCGGCGACGACGTCGACCGGCTGCTCGTCGGACTCCTCGATGGTCTCCCGGTAGTACTTGCCCAGGCCGTCGAGTGTGGTGCCGCGCTGCACCGTCACGCCCAGCGGCGGCACGTCGCAGATCGTGATGGTGTTGTTCTCGCTGGCCACGATGGCCTCGGAGAGGTCCCGGCCGACCTTCTTGGCGTCGACGTCGAACGCGGCGACGAACTCGATGTCGGAGACGTGGTACTCGCCGAACCGGACGTGCATCAGCCCCGGCACGGACGTCGTCTCGTCGGCGTCCCGGTAGTAGTGGACGCCCTGCACCAGCGAGGCGGCGCAGTTACCGACGCCGACGATGGCGACCTTGACTGACCCCATGACTCTCCTTCTCCCTGGACCGTTGGGCCCGTGTACGTGAACCGCGTGCGGTCCGGTGATGGCTGCGCCCGGGCGCGGAGGCCCCGGCGTGTTCAGGTGGTGATCGGCGGTGGCTTCGCCGCGATCGGGTCGGGCCGCGCGGTTCCGCCCGTCTCCTGTCGTGTCGTTCCTGGCTCCTGCGCCTCCGAGGACGCAGCTCCCGGCTCCGTCGCCTCCCGGCGCACCGCTCCCGGCTCCGTCGCCTCCCGGCGCACCGCTCCCGGCTCCGTCGCCTCCCGGCGCACCGCTCCCGGCTCCGTCGCCTCCCGGCGCACCGCTCCCGGCTCCGTCGCCTCCCGGCGCACCGCTCCTGGCTCCGTCGCCTCCCGGCGCTCGCTGTCGATGAGCTCCGACAGCCAGCGGACCTCCCTGTCCACCGACTCCAGGCCGTGCCGCTGGAGTTCGAGCGTGTAGCGGTCGAGCCGCTCGCGGGTCCGCGCCAGCGATGACCGCAGCCCCTCGCGCTGCCGCTCCACGGTGCGCCGGCGGCCCTCCAGGATCCGCAGCCGCACGTCGTGCGCCGTGTGCCGGAAGAAGGCCAGGCGGACGCCGAAGAACCCGCCGTCGTCGTAGGCCTCCGGGCCGGTCTGGCTGACCAGCTCGTGGAACCGCTCCTTGCCTTCCGCGGTGATCGTGTAGACCACCTTCCCGCGACGGCCGGTGAGCGGCGGTGCATCGGCCGGGAGCAGGGCGCGCGGGGTGGGCTCATCGGTGGAGATCAGCCCGGCGGCCTGCATCCGCCGGAGCGCGGGGTACAGCGATCCGTAGGAGATGCTGCGCAACCCACCGAGCACCGCGGCGAGCTGCTTGCGCAGCTCGTACCCGTGCATCGAGGCCTGGTGCAGCAGGCCGAGGATGGCGAACTCGAGCACGTCGCCCTCCCCGGGTGGTCCCTGTCGATCGATGTATCGGCACGATACATCGGGCAGTGCGCCCGTTCTACATGGAGGCGTGGGGCAGGTGGGTCACCCGGGGTGGGGAGGGCGCTCGGCGACCCCACGGACGCGGGCGCGGTGCGTACATTGGCCGCCGTGCCCGGACGTCGTTCCGTCGTGGACTACTCGCTGCAGCGGCGAGCCGTCCTGGCGGGAGTACATGCGGGCCGCACCGGGTTGTTCGAGGTGTGCGACGCGAGCCCGTACCTCTCACGGGCGGCGAAGTACCACGGAGAGCCGACCGACGCCGCGTGCCCGGTCTGCCGACGTGAGCGTCTCACCCTGGTGAACTACGTGTACGGCGAGCACCTCGGGCCGGTGGCCGGCCAGGCCAAGACCGAGGCCGAGCTCGCCCGCATGGACGCCGCCCAGGACGAGTTCTCCGTGTACCGGGTCGAGGTCTGCCGCGCCTGCGGCTGGAACCACCTCGACTGCTCGTACGTCCTCGGTGCCGAGCCCGAGCCGGGGCGCAAGCCCCGCGGCAGGCGCCGGACCGCTCCCGAGCGGTGACGGACGGGCCGGCTACCGGCCCCGACCGTGCCACCGGGCCCGCGACGGAGCGGGCCCGCTGCGCTGCCACAAGCTGAAGACGAAACGCTGCGTCCGGGCAGGTGCCCGGCGTCGCCCAGGACAGTCCAGGAAAGGGGTGTGCTCGTGCCCAGCCACGACGAGACCTCGCCCGTCGCACCGCGGGCCGGGTCGGTGCGCCGGCCGCCGGCCACCCGTAGCCGCAGCACCGGCGGCGGAGGCGGCGACGGGCGTCCCCCGGGCGGGCGCCCGTCGGGCGGCGGCCGCCCGCCCGTCTCGCGCGGCGGCACCACGGCGTCCCGTGGCGGTTCCGGCCGTCCCGCCGCGCGACCGGCCGCGGCCAAGGGCAAGGCGGCGCGCAGCAAGAAGCAGCGCCGCCAGCGCCGGCTGAAGATCACCGCCGCGCTGATGGGCGGGCTGATGGCCTTGCTGTTCGTCTTCGTCGGCGTCGTCTACGCCAGCACCCAGGTGCCCAGCCCCGACTCGGTCTCCACGAAGCAGACCACGGTCATCTACTACTCCGACGGCGTGACCGAGATGGCGCGGCTGGGCGACGAGAACCGCACCAACGTGCCCCTGTCGGCCATCAGCGAGCCGGCGCAGCGCGCGGTGCTCGCGGCCGAGAACCGCAGCTTCTACTCCGACCCGGGCATCTCCTTCACCGGCATCGTGCGCGCCGCCTGGAACAACCTGACCGGTGGCTCCACGCAGGGCGGCTCGACGATCACGCAGCAGTACGTGAAGAACGCCTTCCTGACGCACGACCAGACGTTCAGCCGCAAGTTCCAGGAGCTGTTCCTGGCGATCAAGTTGGACAACAACTTCTCGAAGGAGCAGATCCTCGAGAACTACCTCAACACCATCTACTACGGCCGCGGCGCCTACGGCATCGAGGCGGCGGCGAACACCTACTTCGGCATCCCGGCCGCCGAGCTGACCGCGCAGCAGGCCGCGGTGCTCGCCGTCCTCATCCGGAGCCCCTCGAACTACGACCCGGAGACCAACCCCGAGGGCGCGCAGGACCGCTGGGGTCTGGTGCTCGACGCGATGGTCGAGGAGGGCTGGCTGACGGCGGAGGAGCGCGAGGCCTCGGTGTACCCGCCGGTGCTCCCGAAGACCGACTCCACCCTGGGCATGCCGGAGGGGCCCGAGGGCCACATCGTCCGCCAGGTCACCCAGGAGATGCAGGAGCGGTACCGCTACGACGAGCAGCAGGTCAACGCCGGTGGCCTGCAGATCACGACCACGATCAGCAAGCCGGCGCAGGACGCCGCCGTCGCCGCCGTCCGCGAGGTCACGGCGCCGCCGGAGCCGCAGGAGCTGCGGGAGGCCCTCGTGGCCGTCGACCCGCGCAGCGGCGGGGTCGTCGCCTACTACGGCGGCGAGAACGGGGTCGGCACCGACTACGCGCAGGCCAAGCGCCAGCCCGGGTCGTCGGTCAAGCCCTACGTGCTGGCCACCGCCCTGGAGCAGGGCATCGGCATCCAGGCCCGGCGCGACGGCAGCGACGACCAGGAGTTCCCCGACCGGCCGGGGCTGCCGGTGACCAACTCCGGCGGCGCCAGCTGCTCCGCGTGCACGCTCACCGAGGCGATCACGCGCTCGCTCAACACGACCTTCTACGGCCTGGCCTACGAGGTCGGCCCGGAGAACGTGCGCGACACGATCCTCGCGGCCACCGGCCTGCCCGACACGTGGGGCGGCAGCGACTTCTTCGCGGGCAAGACCGTCCTGGCCAACTCCGACGGCCTCACCGGCTCGTCGATCGGCATCGGCGAGTACGAGCTGCGCCCGTTCGACCAGGCGCAGGGGTTCGCGACGCTCGCCGCCGGCGGGGTCTTCCGCGACGCCCACTTCATCGGGAAGGTGACCGACAGCGCGGGCACCGTGCTGGTGGACCAGACGGCGGCCGCCGCCGGCGAGCAGGTCCTGCCGGCCGACGTCGTCAACGACGTCACCGTCGCGCTCAAGGACGTCGCCTCCTACTCGCGCCGGGCGCTGGAGGGCGGCCGCGAGGTCGCCAGCAAGACCGGCACCCAGGGGCAGGGCGAGAACAACTCCGACGCGTGGATGGTCGGGTACACCCCCTCCATCGCGACCGCGGTCTGGGTGGGCAACGACTCCCCCAGCGACCCGATCGTCGACTCCCGCGGGCGGATCATCTACGGCTCGGGGCTGCCCGGCGCCATCTGGCAGCGGTTCATGGACGCGGTGCTCGCCGGTACCCCCGAGGAGGACCTGCCGGACCGGGCGCTGATCAAGGGCGACAGCGGCGAGGGTGTGCCCGCGCCCACGACCCAGGCTCCCGCTCCGGTGGAGACCCCGGCCGCGCCGTCGTCCCCGAGTCCGTCCCGGCCGAGCTTCCCGGACGCCAACGGCAACGGCGTGGACGACCGAACGGAGTTCCCGGACCGGAACGGCAACGGTGTGGACGACCGCACGGAGTTCCCGGACGCGAACGGCAACGGTGTGGACGACCGAACGGAGTTCCCGGACGCGAACGGCAACGGTGTGGACGACCGCACCGAGCAGCCCCAGTTCCCGGACCAGAACGGCAACGGCATCGATGACCGCACCGAGCGTCCTACACCGCCTTCAGCCGGCGGCACGCCCGGCCCCGTCGTCCCGCCGCCGGTCGACTGACCGATCACGCACACTGCTCGCATGAGCAGCACCCCCACGGGCCCGTCCGCCACCGCGGACGGGCCCGTGCTGGTTCCACGTGGAACCCAGCCGCCGTCCGCACCGGACCGCGTGGTGCCGTCCTGGACCGACCCCGTGGTGCGGCAGGCCAGCGAGGCCGTCGGTGGGCCGTGGGGCCGGTTCGCCGTCACCGGCCGGGCCCTGTTCTGGACGCCGCTGCGGGTGTGCCTCCTCTTCGCCACCCTGGCGCTGGCGGTCGCCTGGGTGAAGCAGGCGCCCTGCGCCGACGGGAACTGGGCCGGCTCGGTCCAGTACACGCACTTCTGCTACTCCGACACGGTGCCGCTGTTCGGGCTGCACGGCCTGGCCGACGGCGCGATCCCCTACCTCGACTCCGCCGTCGAGTACCCGGTGCTCACCGGCGGCTTCATGGCCCTCGCGGCCGCCGTCGCCGCCGGGTACGACCGCGCCGCGACGGCATCGGGCCTGCTGCCCGAGGTCGCGCCGGTGCTCAGCTACTACGTGGTGACCTGCCTGCTGCTCACCATCTGTGCGCTCCTCGTGGTGCGGGCCACCCTCGCGCTGGCCGGCCGCCGCCCGTGGGACGCGGCCATGATCGGGCTGTCCCCGCTGCTGGTGGTGCACGCCTTCACGAACTGGGACCTGCTCGCCGTCGCGCTCGCCACCTTCGGCATGTGGGCCTGGGCGAGACACCGCCCGGTGCTCGCCGGCGTCCTGCTGGGCCTCGGCGTCGCCGCGAAGCTCTACCCGGCGCTCCTGCTCGCCGGGCTGCTGCTGCTCTGCCTGCGGGCCGGACGGCTGGCCGTGTGGGCGAGGACGGCGGCCGCCGCGGCGCTGACCTGGGTCGCGGTCAACCTCCCCGTCGCGGTGCTCGCGCCGGAGAACTGGTCCCGCTTCTTCACCCTCAACAGGACGCGCCCGGCCGACCCCGACTCGCTGTGGAACATCGCCCTGCACGTGGCCGGTGACCAGCTGCTCGACGGCCCGCTGGCCGAGGGGCAGACGCCCACGGTGCTCAACGCGGCGGTCGCGGTCGTGCTCCTCGCCGCGCTCGGCGCGGTGGCCTGGCTGACGCTGGCCGCGCCGGTGCGGCCGCGGGTCGCCCAGATCGTGTTCCTGCTGGTCGCGGTCTTCCTGCTCACCAACAAGGTGTGGAGCCCGCAGTACTCGCTGTGGCTGCTCCCGCTCGCGGTGCTCGCCCGGCCTCGGTGGCGCTCCCTCCTGGCCTGGCAGGCCACCGAGGCGGTGCTCTGGGTCCCGCGCCTGCTCTGGTACCTGGGGACGGACAACCGCGGCATCGACGTGGAGTGGTTCTTCCTCGCCGTGACGCTCCGCGACGCCGCCGTCCTCGTCCTCGTGGCGCTGGTGGTGCGCGACGTCCTCTATCCCGACCGGGACGTCGTCCGCACCAGCTGGCCGGGGATGGACGACCCGGCCGGCGGACCGCTGGACCACGCCCCCGACCGGCGGGTGCTCCGGCGGTCAGCCGAGGGCGTCGCGTAGCAGCGCGATCTCGGCCGCGTGGCCGGCGGCGTCGCCGGGGGTCTCGAGGACCACCGGGCAGCCCGCCGCCCGCGCGACCTCCACCAGCACCTCGGCCGGGATCTCGCCGCCGGTCAGGGGTGCGTGCCGGTCGCGGCCGGAGCCCGCCTGGTCGCGGCTGTTGTTCAGGTGCAGCAGGTCGATCCGGCCGGTCACCGCCCGGACGGCGTCGACGACGGTGCCGAGGTCCCAGCCGGCGGCCCAGCCGTGGCAGGTGTCCAGCACGAAACCGGCCCCGAACTCGCCGACGGCCTCCCACAGGCGACCCAGCGCGTCCAGGTCGCGGGCCATCGCGTTGCCGCCACCCGCGGTGTTCTCGATCAGCACCGGCACCGGGAAGCCCCCCTGCTCGGCCTGGCGGGAGAAGGTCTTGCGCCAGTTGTCCACCCCGACCGCGGGGTCGACGCCGGCCAGGACGTGCCCGCCGTGCACGACCAGGCCGCGGGCGCCGATCTCCGCGGCGGCCCGGGCGTGCTTGCCCAGCAGCGTCCGGCTCGGGATGCGGATGCGGTTGTTCGTCGTCGCCACGTTGAGGACGTAGGGGGCGTGGACGTAGACGGCGACGTCCGAGCCGCGCAGCTCGTCGGCGTCGGACCGGGGCCCGGGCGCCTTCCACCCCTGCGGGTCGCCGAGGAAGACCTGCACGGCGTCGGCGTCCACCTCCGCGGCACGGGCCAGCGGGCCGCCCCGGTCGGGGTCGCCGTCGTCGGTGAGGCCGGCGCCCACGTGTACGCCGATCGGGTGACCACCCATGCTGACCTCCGGTTTCCCGTGATTTCCAGGTTGCCCGTATCGCGCGCGTCACATCATCGTTGAGGCTGTGACGGCGGTTACCCGCCGGTAGCGCTGGGGCGTCGACGTGGAGGTAGCAGAGCATGGCAACGGGTCGCATCGGTCGCACGGCCCGCCGGGGCATCGCCGTGGCAGTCCTGGGCTGGCTGGGCGTGGCGGCGGCCTCGGTGGCGGCCCCCGTCGCCACCGCCGCCCCGACGGCGACCGTGCCGATCCGGGACCTGACCCAGCTCGTGGTCTCGGTCGACCAGGGCGGGGCGGTGACCTTCGTCAACGAGCTGCAGGACAGGACGGTGCAGGTCGGCGGTGGTGGGCTGCTGCCCTCGCTGATCAGCGTCACGGCCAGCACCGAGGTCACGCTCACCCTGCCGTCGGGGCAGCGGGAGCTCGCCCCCGGCGCCGGCCACACCGAGCGCTTCGACCGCAGCTGCGTCGCCGGCTGCTGGCTGGCCTTCAGCTACTCGCTGGAGTCCGGCGCCGCGCTCACCCAGCCCCTGATCGACGCCACCACCGCGCTCCTGCCGCCGCTGCCCCGCCCCCAGCCCCTCGTGGTGAACACGCTCCTGCCGCTGCCGAACGTGCCCGGCGTCAACCTGCCCCAGCTGCCGCCGGTGACGCTGCCGGCCGCCCCGCCCCCGGCGGCCCCGAAGCCCGCACCGGCGCCGGAGGCCCCGCAGCCACCGGCCACCGGGCAGCCGGCCCCGGACGCCGCCCCGGCGCCGCAGGACGTGCCGGGCGACCAGTACACGTACGAGACCGGCTCCGGCGGGGCCGCGCAGCTCCTCCCCGGAGCCCGGGCCTCCGCCGCGGCGCTCGACCCGACCCGCTCCGTGGCCCCCGGCCGGTCCGGGGGTGGCGGTGAGCGCGACGGCTCCGGCGGTGTCACCGGCACCTACGACGGCGCCACCGTTCCCGAGTTCGGGCAGCTGGCCGGCCTCAGCACGCCGGCGCCCGGCGCGGACGGGGACGACGAGGCGGTCGCCTCCGGGGCGCAGCCGGTCACGCTGCCCGCCGCGGCGCTGGCTGCCGTCCTCGCGCTGGCCACGGTCACGGCCGCCCTGGTGCGCACCCTGCAGGCGGCCCGCGGGTCCCGCTGACGTCGGTCCTCGGTCTGTGGACAGCGCCTGGCCCGCCGGACCGGGCCGCTGGTAGCCTGGGGCCAGCGCGTTCCGGCTCCTGCCGGGGCGCGCGACGCGTGTACGACCCTCCTGCTGCAGATTCCCTGCAGCCGCGAAGACCAGAGGAGGTGGGGTTCTCCGTGCGTCACTACGAACTGATGGTCATTCTCGACCCCGACCTGGAGGAGCGCACGATCGCTCCCTCGCTCGACCGGTTCCTGACCGTCGTCACCAACTCCGGTGGCACCGTCAAGACCGAGATCTGGGGCCGTCGCCGCATGGCCTACGAGATCAAGAAGCACGTCGAGGGCATCTACGCCATCGTCGACATCGAGGCCGAGCCGGCCGCGGTGGCCGAGCTCGACCGGCAGCTGAACCTCAACGAGTCGGTCCTGCGCACGAAGCTGATGCGGCCCGAGGTCCACTGACCATGGCCGGCGAGACCGTCATCACCGTCATCGGCAACCTGACCGCCGATCCGGAGCTGCGCTTCACGCCGTCGGGCGCTGCCGTCGCGAACTTCACCGTGGCCTCCACGCCGCGGACCTTCGACCGCCAGTCGCAGGAGTGGAAGGACGGCGAGGCGCTCTTCCTCCGCTGCAACGTCTGGCGGCAGGCTGCGGAGAACGTGGCCGAGTCGCTGACCCGCGGGTCGCGGGTGATCGTGAGCGGTCGTCTGAAGCAGCGCTCGTTCGAGACGAAGGAAGGCGAGAAGCGCACCGTCGTCGAGCTCGAGGTCGACGAGATCGGCCCCTCGCTGCGCTACGCCACGGCCAAGGTCACCCGCGCCTCGCGCGGTGAGGGCGGCGGTGGCGGCGGCTTCGGCGGCGGCGGTGGCGGTGGCGGCGGTTTCGGCGGCGGCGGCGGTGGCGCGAGCGACCCGTGGTCGACCCCCGCCGGTCCGTCCGACGAGCCGCCCTTCTAAGAGGACCTCCTCGCCCCCCACACCTCGCTCCGCTCGGTGTGGGCCCCCGCGAGGAGGCCGTTCCATTCCCTCGATGTTCCTGATCTGACTACTGGAGAACTCCGGTGCCCAAGCCCCCTGTTCGCAAGCCCAAGAAGAAGGTCTGCCAGTTCTGCAAGGACAAGGCGACCTACGTCGACTACAAGGACACGACCCTGCTGCGGAAGTTCATCTCCGACCGCGGCAAGATCCGTGCCCGCCGCGTCAGCGGCAACTGCAGCCAGCACCAGCGGGACGTCGCCACGGCCGTGAAGAACAGCCGTGAGATGGCCCTGCTGCCCTACACCTCGACGGCGCGCTGATCATGAGCACGATGAAGCTGATCCTGACGCAGGAGGTCACCGGTCTCGGGTCCTCCGGCGACACCGTCGAGGTCAAGGGTGGCTACGGTCGCAACTACCTCCTCCCGCGCGGGCTGGCCATCGCGGCCACCCGCGGTGCGGAGAAGCAGGTCGAGTCCCTGCGCCGGGCGCGTGCCGCCCGCGAGGTGGCCTCCCACGAGGAGGCGCAGGCCGTGGCCGGCCGCCTGTCCGGGCTGACCGTCCGGGTGCCGGCGCGCGCCGGTGACGGCGGCCGCCTGTTCGGCCGGGTCACCACCGCCGACGTCGCCGCCGCCGTCACGGCCGCCGGCGGGCCGGAGCTCGACCGTCGCCGGATCGAGCTGCCCAGCAGCATCAAGACCACGGGTCAGCACACCGTCACCGTGCGGGTGCACCCCGAGGTCACGGCGCCGCTGACCATCGAGGTCGTCGCGAGCTGATCGGCCGCTGTCCCGCACGGGACAGCACCGCCCACGAGGGGCGTCGGACGGAAGTCCGGCGCCCCTCGTGGCGTCTCCGGGTGGGGCCGTCGGGACGACCTGGTCGGCGTGGTCCGACGTCGTGCCGTCCCTGCGGACGGCCGGCGGCTCGGGGGTCGAGCGCTGCCAGGGCGGTCGAGCGCTCCCAGGGCGGTCACACGCCCGCCCGGGGTGCCCCTCCCGCCCACCCGGTGCTCTCCGGCCCGTGCGGCCGCCCTGGGGGCGACGACGCCGGTCGTGCGTGGAGGCTCCCGCCACCCACGGGGCCTCGGCAGCCGGTCGGCGTCCCTCCGGGTGTGGCCGCTCCCCGGGGCCCCGAGCAGGCCCCTGACCGCTCCGGTCACCGCTGTGACTCGTGGTGCGACGCCGGGAGATTTCTTGCGATCTTTTCTCCGTCCACATCCGGTGCACGGCGTCCGTGCAGGTCAGCCGTGGTGGACCGGCCGGCGCGCGGTGACTGTCCCCCGACTCCTCCACATGTCGACACGCCTCCGTCCACCGACTTGTCCACAAGTTGTGCAGATCGGCGTGCACACCGGTGGTGGACGTGGCCTCCGCGGCTTCCTAACGTCCTGTCCGGCCCCCGAGCGGACGACGGATTGTCGGCCCCCTCCGGTAGGCAGGAGCCGAACACGTGTTCGGCACGGCGCCGTCCGCCGAGCTCGCGTACTTCCCCTGCGCGCGGTGGTGATGCGGGCGCGCCCGCAAGGAGATGGAGGTACCCCCGTGGCGGTGGCCGACGAGTTCAGCCGACCGTCCGCGTCGGCGCCGGAGTACGACCGGCAGCCACCGCAGGACGTAGCGGCGGAGCAGTCGGTGCTCGGCGGCATGCTGCTGAGCAAGGACGCGATCGCCGATGTCGTGGAGGTCTTGCACGGCAACGACTTCTACCGGCCGGCGCACCAGGTGATCTTCGACTGCATCCTGGACCTCTACGGGCGCGGCGAACCGGCGGACGCGATCACCGTCGCGGCGGAGCTGAACCGGACCGACCAGCTGTCGAAGATGGGCGGCGCGGTCTACCTGCACACGCTCATCCAGTCGACGCCGACGGCGGCGAACGCCGGCTACTACGCCGCGATCGTCGCCGAGCAGGCGGTGCTGCGCCGCCTGGTGGAGGCCGGCACCCGGGTGGTGCAGCTGGGCTACGGCGCAGCCGGCGGCAAGGGCGACGTGGACGACATCGTCGACCGCGCCCAGCAGGAGATCTACGACGTCACCGAGAAGCGCATGAGCGAGGACTACTCGCGCCTCGAGGACGTGCTCCAGCCGACGATGGACGAGCTGGACGCGATCGCCTCCCGCGGTGGCACCGCGCGCGGCGTCCCCACCGGCATCCGCGACCTCGACGAGCTCACCAACGGTCTGCAGGCCGGCCAGATGGTCGTCATCGCGGCCAGGCCTGGGGTGGGCAAGTCGACCCTGGGACTCGACATCGCGCGGTCGGCGACGGTGAAGCACCAGATGCCGGCGGTGATCTTCTCGCTGGAGATGAGCAAGCACGAGATCACCATGCGTCTGCTCTCAGCCGAGGCGAAGGTGCCGCTGCACCACATGCGCGCCGGCACGCTCTCCGACGAGGACTGGGCCAAGCTGGCCCGCCGCATGGGTGAGGTGGCCGACGCCCCGCTCTACATCGACGACTCACCGAACATGACGATGATGGAGATCCGGGCCAAGGCGCGGCGGCTCAAGCAGCGCAACGACCTCAAGCTCGTGGTCATCGACTACCTCCAGCTGATGACCTCGGGCAAGCGGGTCGAGAGCCGCCAGCAGGAGGTCTCGGAGTTCTCCCGTGCGCTGAAGCTGCTGGCCAAGGAGCTCGAGGTCCCGGTCATCGCGATGTCGCAGCTGAACCGTGGTTCGGAGCAGCGGCAGGACAAGAAGCCGATGCTGTCGGACCTCCGTGAGTCCGGCTCGATCGAGCAGGACGCCGACATGGTCATGATGATCCACCGCGAGGACATGTACGAGAAGGAGTCCCCGCGGGCCGGCGAGGCGGACATCATGCTGGTCAAGCACCGCAACGGCCCGACCGCCAACGTCACCGTCGCCTTCCAGGGCCACTACAGCCGCTTCGTCGACATGGCCAACTGAACACGGCTGAACGCCAGAGGCCCAGAACCGTCACGGTTCTGGGCCTCTGCCGTTCAGCGGCGCCGCTGGATCAGGCGGCGGCCTTCTGCTGCAGCGCGCGGCGGACCTTGGGCCCGCCGGTGGTCATCTTGTACAGCTTGGCGAGCTGCGCCGGGGCGTTCTTCGGCGTCGTCTCGGCCAGCCAGCCGTTCGGCAGCGAGAGCCGGATGACCTTGTGCCACGCGCTCGCGACCTGCTTGTACAGCGGGGCGGAGTGGTAGCTCAGGCCGTAGCGGTCGAAGATCTCCTTCACCCGCGGGGCGATCTCGGCGTACCGGTTGCTGGGGATGTCGGGGAACAGGTGGTGCTCCACCTGGTGCGACAGGTTCCCGGTCATGATGTGCATGGCCTTGCTGCCGGAGATGTTCGCCGAGCCCAGCATCTGGCGGACGTACCACTCACCGCGGGTCTCGCCCTCGATCGAGGTCTTCTCGAAGGTCTCGACGCCCTCGGGGAAGTGCCCGCACATGATGACCGAGTGCGACCAGAGGTTGCGCACCACGTTGGCGGTGAAGTTCGCGGCCAGGGTCGGTACGAACGACGGGCCCGACAGCAGCGGGTGGACGACGTAGTCCTTGGCGGCCTGGTTGCGGATCTTCTTCAGGACCTGCTTGGCGGCGGCGCGGAACGCGGGGTCCTTGCGACGCTTCTTGGTGGCCAGGTTCTTGCCCAGCTCCAGGTCGTACGCCGCGATGCCGTACTCGAAGAAGCAGGCGTTGATGAAGTTCCAGAGCGGCTGCGCCAGGTACATCGGGTGCCACTTCTGGTCCTCGTCGACGCGCATGATGCCGTAGCCGAGGTCGTTGTCCTTGCCGATCACGTTCGTGTACGTGTGGTGCAGCTCGTTGTGCGAGTGCTTCCACTGCTCGGCGGGGCTGGCCATGTCCCACTCCCACGTCGTGGAGTGGATCTTCGGGTCGCGCATCCAGTCCCACTGGCCGTGCAGGATGTTGTGCCCGATCTCCATGTTCTCGAGGATCTTGGCGACCGACAGCCCCGCGGTCCCGAGCACCCAGGCCGGCGGGAACTTCGAGAACAGCAGGACGGCGCGGCTGCCGAGCTCCAGCTTGCGCTGGACGTCGATGACCGTGCGGATGTACTTGGCGTCGTCCTCCCCGAGGCTGTCGCGCACCTCCTGGCGGATGGTGTCGAGCTCCTTGCCGATGAGCTCGATGTCCTCGGGGGTGAGGCGCTCGATCGGGTTGTCGGGCTTCTTCTGGATGACGGTCATGGGGAGCTCCTCTGCTCGGGCTCGGTCAGTGGTCGATGTCGCAGGCGCCGGCGGCGGCGCTGACGCAGGTCTGGATGAGGACGCCGTCACCGACGTCCTCGGCGGTGGTGATCTCGCCGTTGCGCAGGTCGCGGACCGCGCCCGCCCGCATGGGGAGCACGCAGCCGTAGCAGATGCCCATGCGGCACCCGCTCGGCATGAGGACGCCGGCCTCTTCGGCGGCGTCGAGGATCGGCGTGGCGCCGTCTGCCTCGAGGGTGGTCCCGTTCTTGGTGAAGGTGACCGTGCCGCCCTCGCCGGTGACGAGGATCCGCGGGCGGAAGCGCTCGGTGTAGAGCCGGTCGGCGATGCCCACCGAGGCCCAGTGCTCCTCCAGCGCCTCCAGCATGCCCACGGGGCCGCAGGCCCAGGTGGCGCGCTCGTGGAGGTCGGGCACCAGCTCGGCGATCGACCGGGCGTCGAGCATCCCGGCGCTGTCGGTGTGCTGCTCGATCAGCCGGATCCGGCCCTCGGCGGCCAGCTGCCGCAGCTCTGCACCGAAGACGACGTCGTCGGCGGTGGGCGCGGAGTGCACCAGCACGGTGTCGGCCAGTCGGTCGACCGAGTTGCGCAGGATGCCCATGACCGGGGTGATGCCGGAGCCGGCGGTGACGAACAGCGCCTTGGCGGGCACCTGCTCGGGCAGGCAGAACTCGCCGGTGGCCTGGTCCAGCTGGACGATCGTGCCCGGCTGCACGCGGTGCACCAGGTGGTTGCTCACCTTGCCGTCCGGGATCGCCTTCACGGTGATGGTGAAGCAGCCGTCGGCCCGGCCGAGCACCGAGGTGATCGAGTAGGCGCGCCACTGGCGGACGCCGTCGATGTCGATGCCGATGCGCACGTACTGGCCCGGGACGTGCGGCAGCCAGTCGCGACCGGGGCGGATCACGATGGTCGCGGCGTCGCGGGTCTCCCGCTGGACGGCCTCGATCCGGCCGCGCAGGGCCGCTCCGGAGCGGAGCGGGTCGAACAGGTCCAGGTAGTCGACCGGCAGCAGCGGGGTGGTCACCAGCTCGGCGAGCTTGAACACCCTGTCCCGCAGCGCCGTGCGCGACGGCGTGCGAGCCGCGGCGGGGCGCGGAGCGGTGGCTGTCATGCACATAGTTTTCCCAGTCCACCTGCCAAATACCTGTGCCGCTGACGTGAATCGGGCGGTAGCTTCTGTTCCCGGAGAACAAAGGAGGCACGATGTCGCTGGACGCCGCACCGTTCCCGGAGGCCGTGGCGGAGGCGATGCGCACCGAGCTGCCCGCGGTCGCCGAGCGCGCCGTCGAGGAGATCATCGTGGCCGTCCCGGGCTACGCCGACGCTTTCCTCGGGCCCATGGGACGCAAGATCTCAACCGCGGTCGAGCTGGCGCTGCGGGGTTTCCTCCAGCTGGCCGCCGTCGGGGGCAACGTGGACGCCGGCACGCCGGGCGGCCCCGTCGTCGAGGCGGCCTACGCCCTAGGCCGCGGCGAGGCGCGCAGCGGCCGCTCGATGGACGCGCTGCTGGCCGCCTACCGGGTCGGCGCGCGGGTGTCGTGGCGGGACATGAGCGCCACCGCCGTCCGCGCGGGCCTGGACCCCATGTCGCTGGCGCGGTTCGCCGAGCTCGTCTTCGCCTACATCGACCAGCTCTCAGCCGCGAGCGTCGCCGGGCACGCCGACGAGCTGGCCTCCAGCGGCCGGGTGCGCCAGCGCCAGCTGGAGCGGCTGGCGCGGGGCCTGCTCATCGGCAGCCCGCACAGGGAGCTGGCCGAGATGGCGGAGCGGGCGGAGTGGACCCCGCCGCGCACGCTGACCGTCGTGCTGCTGCCCGAGGGCAGGGTCCGCGGGGTGATGGTCTCCCTCGACCCGCGCACGCTCGTGACCGCCGAGGACCTGCCCGGGCTGGACCCCGCCGACGAGCTGGCGGCGCTGCTCGTGCCGGACGCCGAGGGCGCGGCGCGCGGGGCGCTGCTGCGCGGCCTGGCCGGCCGCCGGGCGGTGGTCGGGCCTGCCCGGCCCTGGTGGGGCGCCCAGGCCTCCTACGGCCGCGTGGTGCGCGCCCTCCGCCTGGGCATGGCAGCGGTCGAGGACGCGCCCCTGGACACCGACGCCCGGCTCGCCGAGCTGGTGCTGCGGGCCGACGAGGAGGCGCTGGCCGACCTGCGGGCGCGGGCGCTGGCCCCGCTGGAGGAGGTGGGGGAGAGCGCCCGGGAGAAGCTGACCGAGACGCTGCGCTCCTGGCTGCTGCACCACGGCCGGCGTGACCAGGTCGCCGCGGCGTTGTTCGTGCACCCGCAGACCGTGCGCTACCGGATGACCCAGCTGCGCCAGCTCTACGGCCCCCGCCTGGAGGACCCGCGGACGGTGCTGGAGCTGACCGTCGCGCTCGGCGTCGCGCCGGCGCCCCCGGCGCCCGGTGGGCCGGGGTGACCCTCGGGTCGGGCGCGGCCCGGCTGGTCGAGGAGGTGCGGACGGCGGTCGGCGTCGACCGGCACGACGTGGCGCCGGTGGTGCACGGGCGCACCGGCCTGGCCGGCCCCCTCGACGTCCCGGGGCTCGCGGTCGGTGCGGTCGCCGCCCAGCTGCTCGCCGCCCGGGCGCTCGACGGCGGTGCGCTCGACGGCGGTGCGCTCACCGACGGTGCGCCGGCCCCGGTCCAGATCGACGCCGGGCACGTCGCCGCCTCCTTCGCCGGCGAGCGGCACGTCAGGTTTCACGGGAAACCGGCCGGTGGCGGGTTCGCCCCGCTCTCGCGCTTCTGGCGGACCGCCGACGGCTGGGTGCGGCTGCACGGCAACTACCCGCGCCACCGCGCCGCCGTCCGGGTGGTGCTCGGCGAGGAGGTGGCGTCGGCCGCGCTGGAGTGGCGCGCCGAGGAGCTGGAGACGGCGGTGGTGGCGGCCGGCGGTGCGGCGGCCGCCGTCCGGAGCGCGGCGGCCTGGGCTTCGCACCCGCAGGCGGCGGCGCTGCACGGGCAGCCGCTGGTGGTGGTGACCCGGACGGCGGAGCACCCGGGACGCCGGGTGCGGCTCCGCGGGTTGCGGGTGCTCGACCTGACCCGCGTCATCGCCGGCCCCGTCGCCACGCGGGCGCTGGCCGCGCAGGGTGCGGACGTCCTCCGGGTCGACTCCCCGCGCGCACCCGACGACCCGGGGCTGCTGCTCGACACCGGCGCGGGCAAGCGGCACGTGCTGCTCGACCTCGCGCACCGGCACGACCGCGGCCGGGTGGAGGAGCTGCTGGCCGGGGCCGACGTCGTCGTCCAGGGATACCGGCCGGGAGCGCTCGACGCGCACGGTCTCGATCCCGGGTCGCTGGCCGGGCGCCACCCGCACCTGGTGGTGGCCCGCCTGTCGGCGTGGGGCACCCGCGGGCCGTGGGGGAGCCGTCGGGGGTTCGACTCGCTGGTCCAGGCGGCGACCGGCATCGCCGTGCTCTACGGCGACGGCGGCGCGCCCGGTGCGCTGCCCGTGCAGGCGCTCGACCACGCGACCGGGCACCTGGCCGCGGCCGCCGTCCTCGGCCTGCTGCGTCGCCAGCGCGACGAGGGCGGCGGCTGGTGCGCCGAGCTCTCCCTCGCCGCCACGGCGCACCACCTGCTCGCGGCCGGGCCGGCCGACGAACCGCCGGGGCCGGCACCGGATCCGGGGCCGTGGCTGGTCGAGCTCCCGTCGCCGGCCGGGCCGGTGACCGTCGTGGCGCCACCGGGTGCACCTGCACGGCCGACGGGGGCGCTGCTGCCGCCCCACGCCCGGCCGCGCTGGCTCCCCTGACGACCCGGCCGCCGATCCGCCAGGCTGACGCGGTGACCGTCGACCTGACCGCCGCCGCAGGGTTCCTCGCCAGCGCCGGGCGGGTGCTGGACCGCCGCCGCTTCGAGTTCCTGTTCGACGGGGGGCCGCTGGAGCCGGTGCTCGCCGCCGTCGAGGGCTACCGCAACGCCGACGGCGGCTACGGGTGGGGGCTCGAGCCGGACCTGCGCTCGGCCACCAGCCAGCCCGGCGGGGCGTTGCACGCGCTCGAGGTGTTCGCCGACGTCACGCCGGCCACCACGGCGCGGGCCCGCGAGCTCTGCGATTGGCTCGCGGCGGTGAGCCTGCCCGACGGCGGGCTGCCCTTCGCGCTGCCGGTCCCCGATCCGGCCGCCTGCGCCCCGTTCTGGACCGGCGCCGACCCGACCCGGTCGTCGCTGCAGATCACCGCCGTCGTCGCCGCGACCGCGCACCAGGTCGCGGCAGGGGACCCGGCCGTGGCCCGGCACCCGTGGCTGGACCGGGCGACCGGCTACTGCCTCGACGCGATCGGTGAGGTGGACGGCGGCACCCACGCCATGGAGCTGGCCTTCGCCGTCCGGTTCCTCGACGCCGCCGCCGCGGCCCGGCCGGAGGCGGCGGGGCTGGTGGAGCGGCTGTCCGCCTTCGTCCCGGACGACGGCCGGCTGCACGTGGCCGGGGGCGCCGTCGACGAGTACATGCGGCCGCTGGACTTCGCGCCCCTGCCCGGCGGCCCGGCGCGGACCCTGTTCGGCCCCGGCGTCGTGGACGCCGAACTCGACCGGCTGGCCGAGGGGCAGCAGGCCGACGGCGGGTGGGCGGTGGACTTCGGCAGCTTCTCCCCCGCGGCGGCGCTCGAGTGGCGGGGTCACCGGACGGTGCAGGCCCTCGTGCTGCTGCGGGCCAACGGGCGGCTCTGAGCGCCCCGGAGGCAGCTGCCATCCGCCGGGCGGCCGACGTGCGAACACCGGGTACGCCGTGCGGCCCGCCGATGACCCTGGCCGGCCGCACGGCGCTCCCCGCGGGATCAGGCGGGGCGCAGCAGCGCGACCAGGAACTCCGAGTCGGGCGTGAACGGCCGCAGGTCCCAGGTGGAGAGCAGCAGGTCGGGCGCCCAGCCCGCCGCCTGCGCGTCGGCGAGGAACTCGTCGAAGTCGTAGCCGCGTCCGGCACCGAAACCGATCGCGGCGCGGCCCTCGGGGGCGACGTGGGCGCGCAACCGCCGCAGCACCGCCCCGCGGGTCGACGGCGCGAGGAACGCCATGACGTTCCCGGCGCTGACGATCGCGTCGAAGGGCTCGTCGATGCCCTGGGCCGGCAGGTCGAGCTCGGCGAGGTCGCCGACCAGCCACCGCGGGCCCGGGTGGTCCTCCTCGGCCGCCGCGATGAGCACCGGGTCGACGTCGACCCCCACCACCCGGTGCCCCACCTCGTGCAGGTACCCGCCGACCCGCCCGGGGCCGCAGCCGGCGTCGAGCACTCGCGATCCGCGCGGCAGCATCGCGTCGACCAGCCGCGCCTCCCCCACCAGGTCCATCCCCTGCTCGGCGAGCGTGCGGAACCGCTGCACGTAGGCCGTCGAGTGCGAGGGGTCCTCCTGGGTCATGCGGGTCCAGGCGCTGGGTTCGGGGCGTGCGGCCATGGAGCCGTTCTACAGGTCGGGGTGCCCGGTGCGCAGGACCGGGCGGGCGTCATGCGGGAGGTCTCCAGTCGGGCGGGTCGGTGGGCCGCAGCGCCGGGTCGTCGGCGGCCAGCGTGCGCACCGGCCCGGGCGGCGTCAACGGCCCCTCGAAGCGCACCGTCACCCGGCCCAGGCCGCGGCCCCACACCCAGCCGGCGCCGAGTTCCTCGTGCCGCACGTCCTGGCCGGGCCACCACCGCTTCTCGACCGGCAGCGGCGGCTCCGCGGTCGCCTGCGGCTCGGGCGCCGCGGCCTCCTCACCGGTCTCGTCGTCCTCGGCGGTGAAGAGATCGCCCTGCGCGTAGAGCGAGAGCCCCGAGACCCCGACGCCGAGCAGCCGCAGCCCGCCGCTGGTGCCGGCCTCGGTGAGCAGCCGTCGGGCGGTGGCGCCGATCAGCCGGGCGTCGTCGGTCGGCTGCGGCAGCGTCTGCGAGCGGGTGATCGTGGTGAAGTCGTACCGGCGGAGCTTGAGCGTGACCGTGCGCCCCGAGTAGGCCGACGCGCGGAGCCGGCTCCCCACCCGGGCCGCCATCGAGTCGATCTCGCGGTTCAGCACGGCGAGGTCGGTGAGGTCCCGCTCGAAGGTCTCCTCGTGCGACACCGACTTCACCTCCCGGTCGGGGACGACGGCGCGGTCGTCCTCGGCGCGGGCCAGGGCGTGCAGCCCCGCGCCGTGCGCGCGGCCCGCCAGCGCCACGAGGTCGGGGAGCGACTTGGCGGCGAGGTCGCCCACCGTCCGCACGCCGACCTGGTGCAGCCGCTCCGCCGTCGCCGGGCCGACGCCGCCGAGCCGGGTGACCGGCAGCGGGTGCAGGAGGTCGAGCTCGCCGCCCGGGGGCACGACGACGAGGCCGTCGGGTTTCTTGAGGTCGGAGGCGATCTTGGCCATCAGCTTTGAGCTGCCGATGCCGACCGACCCGGTGACCCCGCCGGTGGCAGCGGCTATGCGTTCCTTGAGCCTCTCGGCCAGTTCCGTCACACCGGAAACCGAGAGGTCGTGCCCGGGCCCCGCGGCGAGGTCGACGTACGCCTCGTCGATCGAGACGGGTTCCACCAGGGGCGAGAGCTCGCGCAGCAGATCCATGACGACGTCGGAGGTGCGGCGGTAGGCGGCGAACCGGCCGCCGAGGAAGGCGGTGCCCGCGGGGCAGCGCCGGCGGGCCTCCGCCGTGGACATCGCCGAGCGCGCGCCGTACGCCCGCGCCTCGTAGGAGGCGGTGGCGACGACGCCCCGGCCGCCCACGCCGCCGACGACGACCGGCCGGCCGCGCAGCGAGGGCTTGTCCCGCTGCTCGACCGCGGCGAAGAAGGCGTCGAGGTCCAGGTGCAGGATGCTCGCCTCCCGCCTCATGCCACCGATGATCGCCCGGCCGGCGCCCGCGGGGGCATCCGGCCCCGTCGGACCGACCCGGCTCAGCCCTCGGTCAGGGCGGCGGCGGGCAGCCAGTCGGCGTCGAGCAGTTCGGCGATCTCCCGCAACGAGGAGGTGTCCGCGCCGGCCGTGGAGCCGCTCACCGCGAGCCGCTCCACCATCACCCGAGCGACCTGCTCCTCCACCGTGTCGGCGGCGAAGGCCACCCGCCACGGCGAGGAGCGCCCGTCGCGGTGGGTGCGCCCGGTGACCTGCCGGGCCTGGATGCCGGAGAAGCGCGGCTGGTGGAACAGCCCCACGCGCGGGATCTCCGAGGCCGTGGACCCGTCGGGCAGCAGCTCCCCGGCGTGCAGGCTGATCGACGCGGTGACGGTGAAGACGCAGACCGCGGCGTCCCCCCGCTGGAAACGCAACCGTTCGGCCTCGACGTCGAACCGGTCGCGGCCGTAGATCCCGGCCACCGGGATCCCCGCGTCGAGCAAGGCCTGACGGATCGGGTCGGCCGCCGTCTCCACGAACTCCACCGACACCGCGACCTGCCGCTCGGCCTCGACCTGCGCCTTGATCCAGTCGACCGTGGCCTGCACACGGATCAGCCCGGCCTTCTGGCGGAACCGGAGCAGGGCGGCCCGGCCTCGCGCGGTCTGCCGGCTGCGCCGCGCCAGCTGCATCTCCGCCCGGAACTCCGACCACTCCGCCTCGTACTGCGTCCGCTCGGCCGGGGTGAGCAGCACCGGGGTGCCGGTCACCGACACCGGCCCCCACGGCGCGGGACGGTGCAGCGTGGCGGGCGGATCCGCGTCGGCGAGCCAGGACTGCAGGCGGGCCAGGTCCGCCCGGCGCGCGTCGGCGTCCTCGGTCCACTGCCAGCCGTAGCGGCCGCGTTCCACGTGGAACGTGTGCCGCTCCAGCGCCTTCGGGAGGTCGGCCCACTCCTTGATCGACTCCCCGTGCCGGGCGGCGAACTCGGGCCCCAGGTAGGGCAGCTCCAGCGGCGTGTGCGCCGGCGTCGCGGTCGCGGCGAGCACGTACGGGGTGTCCTTGACCCGGGCGGCGCCGGAGACGGCCTTCCAGTGCTTCCAGCGCTGGGTGGTCGTGTGCCGCACCATGTGCGCCTCGTCGGCGACGACGACGTCGAACCGCAGCCTGGCCACCTTGCCCAGTCGATCCCAGGTGGTGACGCACCAGCGCAGCCCGCCGTCGCCGAACCCGGCGATGGAGCGCGCCCAGTGCGGGATGGTGATGGCGGCCGGCCGGTCGGCGATGACCAGCACCGTGCGCACCGGTCGCTGCGCGGCGATCTCGTGCACCGCCAGGATCGCGGTCCCGGTCTTGCCCACGCCCGGGTCGTCGCCGAGGAGGAAGACCCGCCCGCCCGCGGCGGCGTGCGCGGCGACGACGACGGCGCCCTCCTCCTGCTGGGGGCGCGGGACGAGCGCGGGGGTGACCGGCAGCGGACGCGGCGCATCGTTCAGCTCGTCCTCGAGGAAGCGCTCGAGGCTGTAGGCGGGCGGGTCGTACGGCGCGAGCTCGGGCGGGAGCGCCCGGCCGACCCACACGTGCGCCTGCAGCCCGGCGTGCCAGACGGCTCCCGGAGCCGGGGCGCGGAACGGCACGGCGAGCACCCACACCCGTTCGCCCGGACCGGCCGTGGGCAGCTCGGGAGCGGTCTTCTTCGGCGCCGGCCTCCGTGGGGAGGCCTTCCGGGTCGCCGTCGTCCGGCGCGTGCGCGTGCTGCCGCCCGTGCTGCGGCTGCTGCCCGCGCTCCGGCGTCGTCCTGGCATGGCCATCCCCCCGTCGATCCTCCGGCACCGTAGAGGCCGGGGGTGACGGCCCCGGGCAGGCGGCCAGCGCGCCGTCCTCGGATCGTCACGCGATCGACATGCCACCGGGCTGCCCGGATGCGGTAGACCGGTCGGTGACAGCAGCCGGCGCTCGATCGGTCTCCCGTCGTCCGCCGGTCCGGATGCGACGCCTGGGCAGCGATGCCCGCGCGGGAGGACCCGATGACCAGAGCCCTGCGTCTTCTGCTCGCCGCCCTCGTCGCCGTGGCGGCCGTGGTGCTGCAGCCCGCCGTCGCCTCGGCCGCGGAGCGGACCGTGACCTACACGGTGTCCACGCGCGGCACGGTCGTCGGCGACCTGGGCCACTTCGCCACCGTGGCCCGCGATGCGCTCAACGACCCGCGAGGGTGGAGTCTCGGTGGCACCGTGGCGTTCGAGCAGGTGGGCTCGGGCAGCGAGTTCGACCTCATCCTGGCGTCGCCGTCCGTGATCGCCGCCGCCTCCCCGGGATGCAGCGCCCAGTGGAGCTGCCGGGTGGGGCGCTCGGTCTACATCAACGACGAGCGGTGGCGCTTCGGCACGGCGTCGTGGCCGCACGGCATCGACACCTACCAGCGCTACGTCATCAACCACGAGGTCGGGCACTGGATCGGCTTGGGGCACACCGACTGCCCCACCGCCGGCCGGACGGCGTGGGTGATGCAGCAGCAGTCGATCTCCCTGCAGAGCTGCCGGGCCAACGTGTGGCCCGTCATCGCCGAGCGCGAGCGGGCGGGCTCCCTGCTGGGGGTCTCCGTCGGCTGGTCGGCGATCGAGGCGCACTACCGGGCTCTGGGCCAGGAGGGCGGGATCCTGGGTGTGCCGGTGGACTGGGAGCAGCGCTCGCCGGACGGCGTCGGCGCGTATCAGAACTTCGCCCGCCCGGCGACGATCTACTGGAGTCCGGCGACAGGGGCGCACGAGATCTACGGGGCCATCCGCGGGCACTACGGGTCGCTGGGGTACGAGCTCGGGGTGCTGGGCTACCCGACGACCGGCGAACGCGGCTCACCGGACGGCGTCGGGCGGTACCAGAACTTCTCGCGCCCGGGGACCATCTACTTCACGCCGGCGACGGGGGCGCACGAGATCTACGGCGCGATCCGGGGGCACTACGGGTCGCTGGCGTACGAGCTGGGTCCGCTGGGCTACCCGATCACCGGCGAGCGGGGCTCACCGGACGGGGTGGGCCGGTACCAGAACTTCTCCCGGCCTGGCGGTGCCTCGATCTACTTCACGCCGAGCACGGGGGCGCACGAGGTCTACGGGCCGATCTGGTCCCGCTGGGGGGAGACCGGCTGGGAGCTGGGGCAGCTCGGCTACCCGGTGAGCGGTGTCTACGACGTCGCCGGCGGCAGCCGGACGGACTTCCAGGGCGGTCACATCACCCTGGACGACGCGACCGGCGAGACCGAGGTCGTGTTCGACTGACCGCGGAGCCGCACGGCACCGCACGCTCTGGTGGAATCGCCGGGTGACGGAGAACCCCGAGGAAGTCCTGCACGCCCGGACGCTGGGCGAGGCCGGCCCGCGCGTGGTGTTCGTCCACGGTCTGTTCGGCCAGGGCAAGAACTGGACGACGATCGCGAAAGGCCTGGCCGACGACCACCGGGTGACCCTCCTGGACCTGCCCAACCACGGCCACTCCCCGTGGACCGAGCGGGTGGACTACGTGGACATGGCCGAGATGCTCGCCGCCGAGCTGGAGTCGTTCGGCGAGCCGGCCACGCTCGTCGGGCATTCCATGGGCGGCAAGGTCGCGATGCAGCTGGCGCTGCGCCGGCCGGAGCTGCTGCGGGCGCTCGTCGTGGTCGACATCGCACCGGTCGAGTACCCGCTGCAGGGCGGCCGCACCGAGGACCCCGACGAGGAGGCCTCGCCGTTCGCCGCGTTCATCGCCGCGATGCGGGCGGTGGACCTGGAGGCGCTGGGGTCCCGCGCCGACGCCGAGGCCGCCCTGCGCGCCGCCGTCCCCAGCCGGATGGTGCGCAGCTTCCTGCTGCAGAGCCTGAGCCGGGAGGAGGAGGGCGACGGCTGGCACTGGCGGCTGAACCTCGAGCTCCTCGAGCGGGACCTCGGCGAGCTGCGCGGCTTCCCCGAGCCCCCGCCCGGCGCGACCTTCGACGGGCCGGTGCTCTGGATCGCCGGGGCGAACTCCCACTACGTGCTCCCGGAGGACCGGCCGCACATGGATGCGCTCTTCCCCTCCACGCGCCTGGTGAAGGTGAAGAACGCCGGGCACTGGGTGCACTCCGAGCAGCCCGACATCTTCCTCGCGACGCTGCGTCGGTTCCTCGAGGCGGTGGAGTGACCGTCACCCGGTCGCTCCTGCTGTTCGCGCTGGCGGCGGTCGCCGAGATCGGCGGTGCCTGGCTCGTCTGGCAGGGGGTGCGTGAGCACCGCGGCTGGCTGTGGATCGGCGCGGGGGTGATCGCGCTGGGGCTCTACGGCTTCGTCGCCACGCTGCAGCCCGACGCCCACTTCGGCCGGATCCTCGCCGCCTACGGCGGTGTCTTCGTGGCGGGCTCGCTGGCCTGGGGCATGGTCGTCGACGGGTTCCGCCCCGACCGGTACGACGTCGTGGGTGCGCTGATCTGCCTCGTCGGCGTCGCGGTGATCATGTACGCCCCGCGCGGCGCATAGCGGTCAGCGGCGGTGCCGCCGGTGAGTCAGGGGCCGGCGCGGCTGAGGATCTCGGTGCCGTCGGGCCGGTAGGTGCGCCACTGGCTCGTGCCGGGATCCCGGCGGAGGGTGAAGCCGCCTTCGTGGCAGCTGGTGTGGTGCCGTTCGCAGAGCAGCGCCCCGTTGTCGCAGCTCGTCGGCCCGCCGTGCGCCCAGTGGACGACGTGGTGGACGTCGCACCACTCCGGCGGGGCGTCGCAGCCGGCGAAGACGCAGTGCCCGTCGCGGACCTCGACGGCCCGGCGGATCGCCGCCGACGCGGTCCGCTGCGCGCGCCCGACGTCCAGCGGCAGCCCGTCGGGGCCGGTGATGACGCGGGCGACGCCGGCGTCGCAGGCCAGCCGGCGTGCCGTCTCGGGGTTGATGGGACCGGCCCAGCCCAGGGATCCGCCGGCCACGCCGGGAGCGCCGCGGGCGGCGCACAGGGCGAACCAGTCGATCGTCACGCGCACGTGCGGCCGTTCACCGCGGACGTCGGGGAGCAAGCCGCCGTCGAGAGCCCCGCGAGCCAGCGCGACCAGCGCATCGGCCTGCCGCTCGGCGTGGGAGCGGAGGTCACCGGCGGGGCGGTCGCCGTTCATGAGTGCGGTGAGCGCGCTGTGCAGGTACTCACCGCCGACGGCATCGAGGTCACCGCGCAGGTGCACCCGCCCGTCGAGCCCCGACGCCATGGTGAACCGGCGGCGGACGTCGGCGGCGTCGTCCAGGGTCCCGTCGGGATCCACCCCGGCGACCCACTCCTTGACGCCCCGAGCGGTCTCGTTCGGGGCGGTGGCCCGGGCCAGGTCGGCCAGGATGCCGTCGGTCTCGCCGAGGTCGATACCGATCTCGGCGGCCTTGGCGATCCGGCCAGGCGTCATGGCCTTCGTGATCACCCGGGCATGCGCCGCACTGATCGCCCCGGCTGCGAACGCTGCCGCGGTCTCCGGGAGCTGTTCGAGCCGCCGGCCCGTCGAGACCGTCGTCGTGGCTTGCTCGGGGGCCATGCGGCAGCTACCCCGCAGCCAAGCCTTCATGGAGACGGCGCCGTCGCGGCGGTAGGCCTCCCGGCGATCGGCCGCGCGCACGGCGGTGGTCAGCGCCGCGGTGACCCGGTTGACCGCGGTGCTCAGCTCACCGACCAGGTCCAGCAGCGTGTCATCCGACAGCCCGCCCAGGTCGATCGACGCCAGCTCGTCCAGGGCAGAACGCAGCTCGGACACCGGCTGCCTCCCTCCCGCCAGGACCTCCTCCGACACCCCGACACTAGGCCGGGGGTACGACAGAAACCGCAGGTCAGAAGGTGTGTGCCGCTCACGCGCCTCGTCCGGGCGCTCCCCAGTCGGGGTGGTCCTGCCGCGCGCCGAACCCGCAGCGTCACCGCCGACCGCCACGATGGTGCGACCGCCGGGGACGTGCTCCCGGCGCGGCAGCCACAGGAGCGAGCAGATGACGTACCCCGGTCCGACCCACCCCGGCGCCGACGACCCGTACCGGCCGGCCCCGGCGGCGTGGGGCCAACAGCCCGCTCCCCACGGCGGCCCGCCGCCGTCCGGCGGTGGGACCTACGGCCCGCCCGCCCCCGGTCCCTACGGCCAGCCGTACCCCGGCCCCTACGCGCAGCCCTACGGCCAGCCCCCCTACGGCGGGTACCCGTACGCGCCGCCGCAGCGCACCAACGGCATGGCCATCGCGTCGATGGTGCTGGGCATCCTCTGGCTGTACTGGATCGGCAGCATCCTGGCGCTCGTCTTCGGCTACCTCGCCAAGCGGCAGATCCAGGAGCGCGGCGAGGCCGGCGGGGGCATGGCGACGGCGGGGATCGTCCTCGGCTGGATCGGCGTGGCCTTTTTCGCCCTGTTCCTGGTGTTCGGGATCGCGTCCACCGCCGGCTACTGAACCCGGCGGAGCCCTGGAACCCGGACCGCTCCGCTGCCATCCTGGCCGGGTGCGGCAGGAGTCGGTGGTGCACCGCCCGCACCCGGCGCTGCGCCCGTACGTGGCTGCGGCGGTCGGCTACCGGCACGAGGGCTTCCCGCCGGGGGAGCACCTGGGCCTCCCCTCCCCCTGGCTGACCGTCGTCCTCACCCTCGACCACCCGCTGGAGCTGGCCGCGCACCCGGATCCCGCGCAGCCCCCCGGCCGGTTCGACGCCCTCGTCGGCGGGCTGCACACCCGCCCGGCGCGGATCGTCCACCCCGGTCGGCAGGCCGGCATCCAGCTCTCCCTCAGCCCGCTCGGCGCCCGGGCCCTGCTGGGGGTGCCGGCCGGCGCGCTCGCCTCGGTGGACGTCGCCCTGGCGGACCTGCTGGGCCCCGCCGGTGCGGAGCTGCTCGCCCGGGTCCGCGCCGCCGAGGGCTGGGCGGCGAGGTTCGCGGCTCTGGACGACGGACTGCTGCGCCGGCTGCGGGACGACGACGCCGGCCCGGTCGAGGTGGCCGAGGCATGGCGGCTGACCACGGCGGGCGGCGGGCGGCTGCTGGTCTCGCAGGTGGCCGACCGGGTCGGCTGGTCCACCCGGCACCTCGAGCAGCGGTTCCGCGCCGAGACGGGGCTGGGGCCCAAGGAGGCCGCCCGCGTGGTGCGCTTCGACCGGGCTCGCCGCGGGCTCGCCCGGCGCGCCTCCCGCGGCCTGTCGCCGGACCTCGCCGGGCTTGCCGTCGCCACCGGGTTCAGCGACCAGGCGCACCTGACCCGGGAGTGGCGGGCGTTCTCCGGGCTGGCGCCGACCCGCTGGCTGGCGGCGGAGTTCGGATACGTGCAAGACACCTCCGCGCTGGACTCGGCACTCTCGGGCGCATGACGAACCCGATGACCACCGCAGAGACACCCGGCGCGGGCCAGGCCCCGCCGCCCCAGGTGTGGCCCGCCTTCCGCGCCCGCGACGCCCGGGCGCTCATCCGCTTCCTCGTGGACGCCTTCGGCTTCGAGGAGACCGCCACCTACGGGGACGGCGAGCGGGTCGACCACGCCCAGCTCGACTGGCCCGAGGGCGGCGGCGTCATGCTCGGCTCGGTCCGTGACGACGGCGGGCAGTGGCCGGTGGAGTCCACCGGCTGCTACGTGGTCACGGCCGACCCGGACGCCGTGCACGCCCGCGCGGTCGCCGCCGGAGCCGAGATCGTCCGGCCGCCGTACGACACCGACTACGGGTCGCGCGACTTCGCCGTCCGCGACCCCGAGGGCAACCTCTGGCAGTTCGGCACCTACCGCGGCGAGCCCCGCCGCACCGGCTGAGCTCGCGCGGGACCGGCGCGGACGCCAAGATCACCGGTATGAGCGACGCCCGCGCCGGACAGCCCGCCCAGCCCGCCGACCTGATCGACGTGGCGTCGCTGGTCAGCGCGTACTACACCGTCGAGCCCGACCCCGCCGAACCCGCGCAGCAGGTCGTCTTCGGCACCTCCGGGCACCGCGGGTCGTCGCTCGACGCGGCGTTCAACGAGGCGCACATCCTCGCCACCACCCAGGCGATCTGCGAGTACCGCGCCGCGCAGGGGTTCGACGGGCCCCTCTTCCTCGGGCGCGACACCCACGCGCTCTCCGAGCCGGCCTGGACGACGGCGCTGGAGGTGCTGGCGGCCAACGACGTGACCGTCCTGGTCGACGCCGGCGGCCGGTACACCCCCACCCCGGCCATCAGCCACGCGATCCTGCGGGCCAACCAGGGCAAGGAGTCGGGCCTGGCGGACGGCGTCGTCGTCACCCCGTCCCACAACCCGCCGCGCGACGGCGGGTTCAAGTACAACCCGCCCAGCGGCGGGCCCGCCGACACCGACGCCACCGGCTGGATCGCCGGGCGGGCCAACGACCTGCTGCGCGCCGGCCTCAGCGGCGTCCGCCGCGTCCCGGTGGAGCAGGCGCGCGCCGCCGCGCAGAGCTACGACTTCCTGGGCACCTACGTCGACGACCTCCCTGGCGTCGTCGACCTGGACGCGATCCGCGAGGCCGGCGTCCGGATCGGCGCCGACCCCCTGGGCGGCGCCAGCGTCGACTACTGGGCGGCGATCGCCGAGCGCCACCGGCTCGACCTCACCGTCGTCAACCCGCTGGTCGACCCCACCTGGCGGTTCATGACGCTGGACTGGGACGGCAAGATCCGCATGGACTGCTCGTCCCCGCACGCGATGGCCTCGCTGGTCGACCGCCGGCACGAGTTCCAGATCGCCACCGGCAACGACGCGGACGCCGACCGGCACGGCATCGTCACCCCCGACGGCGGGCTGATGAACCCCAACCACTTCCTCGCCGTCGCGATCGCCTACCTGCTCAGCCACCGCCCCGGCTGGGCCAAGGAGGTCGCCGTCGGCAAGACCCTGGTGTCCAGCTCGCTCATCGACCGGGTGGTGAAGGACCTGGACCGGCGGCTGGTCGAGGTCCCAGTCGGCTTCAAGTGGTTCGTGCCGGGCCTCCTCGACGGGTCGGTCGCCTTCGGCGGCGAGGAGTCGGCCGGCGCCTCCTTCCTGCGCCGCGACGGCGGGGTCTGGACGACGGACAAGGACGGCATCCTCCTCGCGCTGCTCGCCGCCGAGATCCAGGCCGTGACCGGGCGGTCGCCGTCCAGGCTGCACAAGCAGCTGACCGACCACTTCGGGGAGTCGGCCTACGCCCGCATCGACGCCCCGGCGAGCCGCGCGGAGAAGGCGGCCCTGGGCAAGCTCTCGCCGGAGGACGTCTCGGCCACCGAGCTGGCCGGCGAGCCGATCACCGCCAAGCTCACCCGCGCCCCGGGCAACGACGCCCCGATCGGCGGCCTCAAGGTGACGACGGAGAACGCCTGGTTCGCCGCCCGACCGTCGGGCACCGAGGACGTCTACAAGATCTACGCGGAGTCCTTCCGCGGCCCCGAGCACCTGGCGCAGGTGCAGGAGGAGGCCCGCGCCGTCGTGGCGACCGCGCTCGGGAGCTGACGCCGGGCCCGCCGGTCAGCGGGTGAGCAGCCCGCCGACCACCGTCATCGCGAGGAGCAGCACCGGGACGCCGGCCAGGAGGGCCACCTGCCCGCGGGTGAACGGCGCCATGTCGGCGCCGGTGCGCGGGTCGAGGACCGGGTCGGCGTCCTCGCCCCGCCGTGCGGCGAGGACGAAGCGCGCGGTGCAGGCGGCCAGGACCAGGGCACCGGCCGCGGCGACCGCCCAGGCGGGGAGCCCCAGCAGCGACGCGTCACCCGCGGCCAGTGACCACAGCCCGTCGGCGAGGGCGAACCCGCCCAGCCCGGTGAGCAGCGCCACGAGCACGTCCCAGCCGGTCAGCGTCCCCCGCAGCGTGGCGAGCGGGCCGGCGGGGCGGATGCCCAGGGCTGCTGCCACCTCGTCGGCGTACTGCTTCGGGCTGCCGAAGGCCTCGCGCGGTGCTCCCCGGTCTCGGCGACGTGGCTCTGCACCTCGGCGAGCACCTCACCGATCCGCGTGCCCGGCACGTCGCGCAGGCGCAGGCGCAGCAGCAGGTCGTCGCACCAGGCCTGCTCGGTGCCGTTCAGCAGCTTCCCCATGGCGGGCTCCTCAGACGGGGACGGACGGGGACGAGAGCAGGCCGGTGGCCCGCTCGGTGAACACGCGCCACTGGCCGGCGCGCTCCTGCAGGGCCTGCCCACCGGCGGCGGTCAGCGTGAAGAACTTGCGCCCGGGGCCGCCGTCGCCGGCCGCCCAGGAGGAGGAGACCAGCCCCTCGGCCTCCAGCCGGGTCAGGATCGGGTACAGCGTGCCGCCCTTCACCGATCCCAGCCCGGCCTCGGCGAGGCGCGCGGCGATGGCGTAGCCGTACGTCGGCCCGTCGGCGACGACGCGCAGCACGCACAGCGAGAGCACGCCGCGCAGCCACTCCCCGGGCCAGCGCTCCTCCGTCACGCGGTGGACGGTACGGACGACTAGTCAGGCGCGCAAGCTACTCAGGGCGCGACCCACGGGGGGGGGGGGGGGGGGGGGGCGCCCCCCCGGCGGGGGGGGGGGGGGGGGCCCCCCCGGCCCAGCCGAGCGCCGCGGCCCGCCCGGAGAGCTCCTCCGAACGCTCGCCCCGCACCAGCGCGTCGACGACGAGAGCCTCCAGCCGCGCGTCCCAGGC
>NZ_JBJHAC010000031.1:0-47850 GCF_054050835.1 Blastococcus sp. SYSU DS0510
GCGAGCTGACACTCGCGATATCAATCAACCAAAGGAATCCCAGCCACGACCACAAGAATCGCGGCACGGGGTATTACTTGGCACTGACTTTCGGCACGCTGTTGAGTTCTCAAGGAGCGGACGCGCAAGGAGTCCGGCCAATTTCTTGGCCCTCGTCCTAGGCGGTTTCTCCACTGTACACCGAGTTCCGCAGCAGCTCGCCCTCAGGGGCTCCGCCGGCGGTTTCCCAGGCCTCGCGGCCCGGTCCGTTCTCGCTCGGTGCATGGAGAACGATACACGCTCTGGAGGGGGGTCTGCAGGGGGGGTCCCTCGGTCGCCTCCGGGGCTCCCGGAGCCCCGTCGTTCCGGGCCTTCCGGGGTTCAGGCGACGCCGCGGGGGCGGAACTGGACGCTGACCCGGGGACCGACCGGCTTCGTCGTCTTCGGGATGCAGTGCTCCCACGTGCGCTGGCACGAGCCGCCCATGACGACCAGGTCGCCGTGGCCCAAGGGGAAGCGCAGCGACTCCCCGCCACCGACCGGGCGCAGCAGCAACGGGCGCGGTGAGCCGAAGGAGACGATGGCGACCATCGTGTCCGCCGACCGGCCGCGGCCGATGCGGTCGCCGTGCCAGGCCACGCTGTCCCGCCCGTCCCGGTAGAGGCACATGCCGGCGGTGACGAAGGGCTCGCCCAGTTCCGGCAGGTAGTGGCGGTTCAGCAGGTCGCGGGCGTCGGTGAGCAGCGGGTGCGGCAGCGGCTCGTGCCCGGAGTACCACCGGAGGAGCCGCGGAACGGCGACCTCTCGCTCGTACATCTGGCGGCGGTCCGCCCGCCAGCCGATGTCCCCCAGCAGCACCTCGAGCACCTCGTCCGAGCCGGTCACCCAACCCGGGAGATGGTCGACCCAGGCGCCGGCAGACAGCCGGTGCCGGACGACGTGCCCGGCGAGGGGCGCGACCGCGGCCTCTTCGGCGAGGTCCCACATCGAGGGCTGATGCGCCACGTGCATGCCGGCACGCTACCCCGACTTTTCGCACATGTGTGCGAAAACCTGTGGAGAACTCAGGCGGTGAGAGCCAGGGCGAACGGGAGCACGGCGACCGCACCCGCCCGGCGCAGCTCCCGGCCGGCGACCGTCATGGTCCAGCGCGAGTCGGCCAGGTCGTCGACGAGCAGGACCGGCCCGGTCACCTCCGCCAGCCGGGCGCGCAGCTCCGGGCCCACGGCGATGCGGTCCCAGACCGCGGCCAGCCGGAACGCGCTGTTGCCACCAGGCTGTCCCGTCGGCCCGCCGTGGGCGAGCGAGAGCTCCCCGAGGTAGGGCAGCCGCCCCATTCGGGCCAGGCCCTGCGCGACGCCGTCCACCAGTTGCGGGCGGCGTCGCGACGGCATCGCCACCACGGCCGCCGGGCGCTCCGCCCAGTCCCAGGCGGCGAGCACCCGGCCGCAGGCCCGCAGGAGCTCCTCGTCCGGCGGCACGTCGGAGACCGACCGGCGCACCGGGACGTCGAAGGCGGCGTCCGGGTCCTCCTCGATGCTCGGCGCCTCGAGGTCGAGCTCGACGACCCCGCCGACGCCGTCGTCACCGAGGAGGGAGCGCAGCCGTTGACCCCAGCCGAGGTCGGTGAGCCGGGCGACGGCGCGGCCGGTCTGCAGCTGCTCCCCGGGCGCGATCTTGCCCTTGACGTCGACACCGAGCCGGTCGGCGCCGGTCGGCCACATCGCGCGGGGCGCCAGCTCCACACCGGGCCGGTCGAGCGCGGCCGACGCCGCCTCGGACGCGGCCTCGGGCACGTCGGTCGCGTACCAGGGGCCCGCGCAGACGTCGCAGCGGCCACAGGGGGACGCCGTCGGGTCGTCGAGCGCGGACTGCAGGAAGGCCATGCGGCACTCGGCCTCGTCGACGGGCTTGGCGTAGGCGAGCATCGCCCGCTGCTCGGCCTCCCGGGTGCGGGTGACCCGGGCGTAGCGGTCGGCGTCGTAGACCCACGGCCGCCCGGTGGACCGCCACCCGCCCTGCACGCGCTCGACCGCGCCGTCGACGGCGAGCACCTTGAGCAGCAGCTCGAGCCGCGAGCGGCGGACGTCGGCGACCGTCTCCAGCCGCGCCACCGACCAGGCCTTGCCGTCCGCCATGGCGGTGAGCACCGCGGCCGCGTGGTCCTCCCGCGGCATGGAAGAAGTGGCGAACCACTGCCAGATGGCGATGTCCTCGGGCCCGGGCAGCAGCAGGACGTCGGCGTGCTCGACGGCGCGGCCCGCGCGGCCGACCTGCTGGTAGTAGCTGACCGGCGACGACGGCGCACCCAGGTGGACGACGAAGCCGAGATCGGGCTTGTCGAAGCCCATGCCGAGCGCGGAGGTGGCGACCAGCGCCTTCACCCGGTTCTCCCGCAGCGCCTCCTCGGCGTCCTTGCGGTCGGCGTCGTCGAGGCGGCCGGTGTAGGCGCGCACCTCGTGGCCGGCGTCGCGCAGCAGGTTCGCCGTCTCCTCCGCCGCCGCCACCGTGAGCGTGTAGACGATGCCGCTGCCCGGGAGGTCGCCGAGGTGCGCGGCGAGCCAGGCCAGGCGCGCGCGGTCCGACGGCAGGCGCAGCACCCCGAGCCGCAGGGAGTCCCGGGAGAGCGGGCCGCGGACCGTGGTCACCTCGACCCCGCCGGCGCCCAGCTGCTCGGCGACGTCCTCCACCACCCGCTCGTTGGCGGTCGCGGTGGTCGCCAGCACCGGCGTCCCCGTGGGCAGGGTGCCCAGCAGGTCGCGGATGCGGCGGTAGTCGGGCCGGAAGTCGTGCCCCCAGTCGGAGACGCAGTGCGCCTCGTCGACCACGACCAGGCCGCACCGGGCGACCAGGCCCGGCAGCTGCTCCTCGCGGAAGCGCGGGTTGGTCAGCCGCTCGGGGGAGACGAGCAGGACGTCGACGTCGTCGGCGGCCAGGCGGGCGGCGATGTCGTCCCACTCGGTCATGTTGGCGCTGGAGATCTCGACCGCCCGGATGCCGGCGCGGGCCGCCGCCGCCACCTGGTCGCGCATGAGCGCCAGCAGCGGCGACACCAGCAGCGTCGGCCCGGCACCGCGGCGGCGCAGGAGCGCGGTGGACACGAAGTACACCGCGGACTTGCCCCAGCCGGTGCGCTGGACGACCAGCGCCCGCTGGGAGCGCTCCACCAGCGCGGCGACCGCGGCGTCCTGGCCCTCGCGGAAGACGGCGTCGGGGCGCCCGGTGAGCTCCCGGAGGATCTCCAGGGCCTCGTCGGCGATCGAGGACGGCGGTGCGGCGGTGCTCATGCCGACGACAGTAGGCACGAGCAGGGACGGAACGGGTGGCCGCGCGCCACCTGGGGACGGCGGGGGAGAATCCACAGGCGATGGCACAGGACAGGGCACAGCGCGGGACGCACCAGGGGCAGCTGCCGCCGGACAACCACGTGCACACCCACTGGTCGTGGGACACCCCCGACTCGTCGACCATGCGCAGGGCCTGCGAGCGGGCGATCGCCCAGGGGTTGCCGGCGGTCGCGTTCACCGAGCACCTGGACTTCACCGTCTGGCACGACGAGGACCGGGCGACCGCCGAGGGGCTGGTCGACCGCCACCCGGCCCACCAGCTGCCGATCGACGTCGAGGGCTACGTCGCCGAGCTGGCCGAGGTGCGCGACCGGTTCCCGGAGCTGCGGATCTGGTCGGGCGTCGAGACCGGTGAGCCGCACCTCTTCGCCGCCAGCATCGCCCGCCACCTCGAGGACTCCCCCGTCGACCGGATCCTGGGCTCGCTGCACTCGCTCTCCGACGAAGGGCGGCTGGTCGGGGTGGGGCGGCTGCTGCACGTCGACGCCGACGCGACCATGCGCCGCTACCTCGGCGAGATGGTCGGGATGATCGAGAGCAGCGACGTCTTCCAGGTGCTCGCCCACGTGGACTTCCCGCGGCGCTACTGGCCCGGCGGCAGCCACCGGTACGTCGAGAAGGACTACGAGGAGGAGTACCGCGCGGTCTTCCGGGCCCTGGCCGGCAGCGGCCGCGCGCTGGAGATCAACACCAGCAGCCCGCTGGCGTCGGCCGACCAGGTGCGCTGGTTCCACGAGGCCGGCGGCGAGGCGGTCAGCTTCGGCAGCGACGCGCACGCGCCCGCCCCCGTCGGGCAGAAGTTCGACCTCGCCGTCGCCGTCGCGGAGGCCGCCGGCTTCCGGCCCGGGCGCGACCGCTTCGACTTCTGGCGCCGCTGAGGGGTCAGGCGACGGCCGGCGCCGGCCGGTACCAGGCCCAGAAGGCCAGGCCGACGACGAGCGACCAGAACGCCGATCCGATGCCGCCCACGGTGACGCCGCTGATCGCCACGAGGAAGGTGGCGACGACGGGGATCCGGTCCTCCGCCCGCGCGAGCGCCCCGCTCAGCGACGCCGCCAGCACCGGCCACAGGGCCAGCCCCGCGGCCGCCGCGACGAAGCCGGCGGGAGCCGTGACCACGAGCGCGGCGACGGCGGCCGAGACCAGCGCGAAGCCGACGTAGGCGAGGCCCGCGGTCCGCGCGGCCAGGTAGCGGCGCGCCGGGTCGGCGTCCGCCTCGGGGCCGGCGGCGAGGGCGGCGCTGATGGCGGCCAGGTTCACCGCGTGGCCGCCGAACGGGGCGCCGAGCACCGTCCCGGCGCCGGTCACCGCCATGGCCGACCGCCAGGGCGCCCGGTAGCCGTAGGCGGCCAGCACCGCCATGCCCGGCACGTTCTGCGAGGCCATGGTGACCAGGAACAGGGGCAGCGCCAGCCCGATCACGGCCGTGGAGGTGAAGTCCGGCGTCGTCCACTCCAGGGCCGGGACGAGCGCGGAGACCTCGACCCCGCCCTCGCGGTGGGCGAGCACCCCGATGATGCCGAGGGTGACGGCGAACGCGGCCGGCACCGCCCAGCGCGCGGAGAACCGCAGCAGCAGCGCCCAGACGAGGACGACGGGCACCACCAGCCACGGCATCTCCAGCGCGGACCGGACCGGCTCCAGGCACAGCGGGACGAGGACGCCCGCCAGCATCGCCTGGGCCAGCACCGGCGGGATGGCCGCGATCGCGCCGCCCAGCCGGGGCCACGCCGCGGTGAGCAGGACGAGCGCGCCGACGACCACGAAGGCGGCGACGGCCACCTCCCAGGAGGGCGCGGAGGCCGTCGCCAGCAGTGCGGCGCCGGGCGTGGACCAGGCCACGGTGATCGGCATGCGGGTCCGCTGGGCCAGCAGCACGGTGGCCAGCCCCATCGCGAGCGAGAGGACGACCAGGCCCGAGGCCGCCTGCCCCGGGGTGGCGCCGACCGCCCGGAGGCCGGTGAGCACGACCGCGAAGGAGCTGAGGAACCCGACGAGCGCCGTCACCAGCCCCGCGACGGTCGTCGACGAGGGGGCGGCGGGCACGGCGCGGGACGCTAGCCCAGCGGCCCCGGGCGCCCCGCCCACGGCGGGCCGAGGTGGCCGACCTCACGCCCGCGCGAGGACGCACCGGCCTTACGTTTGCCGATCATGGGCCTCGCTCCGACCGTCCGGGACGCCACCGTGGCCGACGCCGCGGCCTGCGCGGCGATCTACGCGCCCTACGTCACCGGCACGGCGATCACCTTCGAGACGGAGCCGCCGACGGCCGAGCAGATGGCCGGCCGGATCGCCGCGGCCCTGCGCACGCACGCCTGGCTGGTGCTCGAGGGCGACGGCGCCGTCGTCGGGTACGCCTACGCCGGGCCGTACAAGGAGCGCGCGGCCTACCGGTGGTCGTGCGAGGTCAGCGTCTACCTGGCCGAGGGCCGAGGACGGCGCGGGGGCGGGCGCGCGCTCTACGCCGCGCTCTTCGAGCGGCTCGCCCGGCGCGGCTACCGCACCGCGATCGCCGGCATGACCCTGCCGAACGAGCCCAGCGAGGGGCTGCACGCGGCGATGGGCTTCGAGCCGATCGGCACCTACCGGCGGATCGGGTGGAAGCACGGCCGGTGGCGGGACGTGCTGTGGGCGCAGCGGCCGCTGGGCCCCTACGACGAGGACCCGGCCGAGCCCACCTGACCGTGCTCAGACCCGGGCGGGGAGGCCGTCGAGCAGGGTCCGCAGCTGCGCCCGGCGAACCGGCTTGGTGAGCACGCCCTGCATCCCGGCCTGCAGGCAGGTGGCCCGCTCCTCCTCGGCGGTGGCGGCGGTGAGCGCGAGCAGCGTCGTCCCGGCCGCGGGGCCGGGCAGGCCGCGGATGGCGCGCGCCGCCTCCGGGCCCGACATGCGGGGCATCTGCATGTCCAGCAGGACGAGGTCGAAGTCCCCGAGCTCCACGGCCCGCACGGCCTCCTCGCCGTCCTCGACGGTGACGACGTCGGCGCCCTCGGCACGCAGCAGCGCCTCGGCGACGCGCAGGTCGATGTCGTTGTCGTCGGCGACCAGCACCCGGATCCCGCGGAGCGGGACGGCCGGGGTGGTGCCGGCGGGTGGGGCGGGGAGCTCCGGAGCGGGCGCCGGGGCGTCCGGCCGCGCGACCGCGGCGGGCAGGTCGACGACCAGGGTGGACAGCGAGCCGGCGCCGGGCCGGCTGACGACGTCGATCCGCCCGCCCATGCGCTCCCCCATCTGCCGGCTCAGGGCATCGGTGTCCGGGGACAGGTCCTTGAACACCTCCCCCACAACTACTTCACCGCTAAGGGAAATGCGGCTAAGGTCCCCGGGGTGACGTCGACGCGCGTGGTGATCGCCCTCGGCGGCAACGCCATGACCGGCGCCGACGGCTCCGCGACCCCGGATGCCCAGCGCGACGCGATCCGGGAGGCCGCCGGGCACGTCGCCGAGGTGGTCGCCGCCGGTGTCCAGGTGGTGCTCACGCACGGCAACGGGCCCCAGGTCGGCAACCTGCTCGTGAAGAACGAGCTGGCCGCGCACGAGGTGCCGCCCGTCCCGCTGGACTGGAACGTCGCACAGACCCAGGCCACGATCGGCTTCACCGTCGCCGACGAGCTCGACGCCGCCCTCGCCGCACGCGGCCTCGCCCAGCGCACCGCGGCACTGGTCACCCGCACCCTCGTCGACGCCGACGACCCGCACTTCGCCGAGCCCTCCAAGCCGGTCGGCCGCTTCCTGCCCCGCGAGCGGGCGGAACGGTTCGTCTCGCTCGGGCAGCGGTGGGAGGACCGCGGGGAGAAGGGCTGGCGGCGCGTCGTCGCCTCCCCCGAACCGCTGGCGGTCGTCGACTCCCCCGCCATCCACGCCCTGGCCGCGGCGGGGTTCGTCGTCGTCTGCGCCGGCGGTGGCGGCATCCCGGTGGTCGACGACCACGTGGACGGACACGCGCTGCGCGGCGTGGAGGCGGTCATCGACAAGGACCTGACCGCCGCGATCCTCGCCCGTGACGTCGACGCCGACACCCTGGTGATCGCCACCGACGTCCCGAACGTGATGGTCGACTTCGGGATGCCCGGCCAGCGCCCCCTGGGCCGGGTGACCGCCGCCGAGCTGCGGGAGCTCGCCGAGGCCGGGCAGTTCGCCCGCGGCTCGATGGGCCCCAAGGTCGAGGCGGCCCTACGTTTCGTGGAGGCAGGCGGAACGCGCGCCGTCATCACCTCGCTCGACCACATCGCCGACGCCGTCCGTGGCGACGACGCCGGCACCGTCCTCACCTCCTCCTGAAGGGAATGCGCATGCCCGCACCGATCGAGGTCCGCAAGGTCCCGCTGCACAACGTCAGCGACGCCTCCGAGCTCGCCAAGCTCATCGACGACGGCGTGATGGACGCCGACCGCGTCGTCGCCGTCATCGGCAAGACCGAGGGCAACGGCGGGATCAACGACTACACGCGGATCATCGCCGACCGCGCCTTCCGCGAGGTGCTGCTGGAGAAGGGCTCGCGGAGCAAGGAGGAGGTCGGTGACATCCCCATCGTGTGGTCCGGCGGCACCGACGGCGTCATCAGCCCGCACGCCACGATCTTCGCCACGCTGCCCGAGGACACCGTCGAGAAGACCGACGAGCCGCGGCTGACCGTCGGCTACGCGATGAGCGACGTCCTGCTGCCCGAGGACATCGGCCGCGTCGCGATGGTGGAGAAGGTCGCCGAGGGCGTGAAGAAGGCGATGGCGGCCGCCGGCATCACCGACCCGTCCGACGTCCACTACGTGCAGACGAAGACGCCGCTGCTGACGATCGACACGATCCGCGACGCCCACCAGCGCGGGGAGACGACGATCCTGGAGGAGCCGCACGGCTCGATGGACATCTCCAACGGCACGACGGCACTGGGGATCGCGGTGGCGCTCGGCGAGATCGAGATGCCGACGCAGGAGCAGATCATGCGCGACCTCTCCCTCTACTCCTCCGTCGCCTCGTGCTCGTCGGGCGTGGAGCTGGACCGGGCGCAGATCGTCGTCGTCGGCAACGCCCGCGGCCACGGCGGCAGCTACCGCGTGGGCCACTCGGTGATGGAGGACGCGCTGGACCAGGACGGCATCTGGGCCGCGATCCGCGACGCCGGTCTGGAGCTGCCCGAGCGGCCGCACCACACCGATCTGGGCGACCGGCTGGTCAACGTCTTCCTCAAGTGCGAGGCCTCGCCCGACGGCAAGGTGCGCGGGCGGCGCAACGCGATGCTCGACGACTCCGACGTCTCGTGGCACCGCCAGATCAAGGCGTGCGTCGGTGGCGTGACGGCGTCGGTGACCGGCGACCCGGCGGTCTTCGTCTCGGTGGCCGCGGTGCACCAGGGCCCGTCCGGCGGCGGTCCGGTCGCCGCGATCGTCAAGGCGTGACGACAGCCCCGGGAGCCTCGCAGCGAGGAACGAGCGAGGAGCGGACCGGGGCGCGGAGTCACCCCACGAGCAAGGCGTGACGACAGCCCCGGGAGCCTCGCAGCGAGGAACGAGCGAGGAGCGGACCGGGGCGCGGCGTCGCGCCACGAGCAGGGCGTAAGAGAGCCCACAGCACGACTTCGGGGGAGCGGGGGTCCGGACGGCGGTCCGGGGCCCTGCTCCCCCGAAGTCGTCCCCGGGGGCGGTCCTCCCCACCCGGCGCGCCTTCCCGGGCCCGGCGACCAGCGACCTACGGTTCCGGGACGGCCCGTCCGCGGGCCGGTCCGCCGGTCGACCGCAGGGAGGAACGGGTCGTGCGCTCGTCCACGTCGTCAGGCTCCGCGCCGCTCCCCCCGGCGGTCGCCCCGGCACCCCCGACGCCGCGGCGCGCGCCCGAGCGCGACACCAGCATGGAGGACGCGGCGCGGCAGGCAGGCGTCCTCGCCCAGGCCTCGCGCGAGGTCTCCGACACGTCCGCGGAGGCCGCCGCGACGCTCGCCGAGCTGCGCGCCGCGATCGGCGACATCTCCACGAGCACCGGCCGGGCCTCCGCCATCGCCGAGGAGGCGGTGCGGGACGCGCGCGCCGTCGACGAGCGGATCGCCGCCCTGCAGACCGCCAGCGAGTCGATCACCCAGTTCGTCCGCCTGATCGGCGCGATCAGCCAGCAGAGCCGCTTCCTCGCGCTCAACGCCTCGGTCGAGGCCGCCCGGGCCGGCGACCTCGGCCGCGGCTTCGCCGTCGTGGCCGACGAGGTCAAGGAGCTCGCCGACCGCACCGCCCAGGCCGCCCACGACATCGCCGCCCAGATCACGGCGGTGCAGCGGGAGACGCAGCAGGCCGTCGAAGCGGTGCAGCGGATCACCGGGACGCTCGCCTCCATCGCCGAGGCGCAGGACACGATCGCCGCCGCCGTCGAGCAGCAGCGGGCGGCCACCGACCGCGTCGTCGAGAACGTCGAACGCGCCGCCGGTGGCTCCGCGCGGATCAGCGACGCCGTCGGGCAGCTGGCCGAGAGCCAGCGGGTGGTCTACGTCCGCCGGGCGCTCGCGGTCGCCGAGCAGCACCTGGCCGACCTGGGCGGCGCGGGCCTCGGCGAGGGCCGCACCTCCCTGACCGTGCGCGACCAGACCACCGGCGCGACGCACACCGCCGCGCTCCCCGACCTCCTGATCGGCGGGCGGCCGCTGGAGCGCAGCGACGACCCCCGCCGGCCGGCCCCGCTCGTCGACGACGTGGTGCGCCAGGTCGGGGGCAGCTGCACGCTGTTCCAGCGCCTGGACGGCGACGGCGGCATGGTCCGGGTCGCGACGACCGTCCTCACCCCGGCCGGGCGGCGCAACGTGGGCACCGCCATCGGGCGCACCGGCCCCGACGGCCGCCCGAACCCGGTGCTCGCGGCGGTCCTCGCCGGCGAGACCTACACCGGAGCCGCGACGGTGGCCGACCGGCCCTACTTCACCGCATACACCGGACTGCGAGCCCAGGACGGCGCCCTGATCGGCATGCTCTACGTCGGGCTGCCGATGGACGCGATGCCCGGCACCGCCCCGTGACGACGTCCTCCGTCTAGGTTGTCCACCGGACGCGCCGCGTCGCTGGGCGAGCACGAGGGGGATGCGGTGAAGCGGTCACGTCGCGTGAACGCCGCGCTCCCGGCCCTGGTGCTGCTGCTCGTCGTGATCGCCGAGGTCGTCAGCGGCCGCGGGCAGGTGGTCCTGGGGCTCAGCGTCATCGCCCCGCTCGCCTCGGCCACCTTCCTCGGCCGCCGGACCACGGTGCTCTACGCGGCGGCCGCGTTCGTCGTCGCCACCCTGCTGGGCCTCTACAGCCAGCAGTACACCGCCGAGACGGCGGTGGCCCAGACGATCCGCCTGGTCGCCGTCGCCCTCGGCGGCGCTCTCGCCGTGGTCACCTGCGAGCTGCGGCTGCGCCGGGAGGCCCACGTCGCCCGGCTCGGCGCGGAGGCCGCCGCGACGCGGGCCGCCGTCCGGACCGGGGAGACGCTGCAGCGGGCGCTGCTGGGCGAGATCCCCACCGTGCCGGGGCTGGAGACGGCCGCGCGCTACCTCCCCGGTGCCCGCGACGCGCAGGTGGGCGGGGACTGGTACGACGCCTTCCCGCTGGCGGACGGGCGGACGATGCTGGTCATAGGCGACGTCGCCGGCCACGATGCCCCCGCCGCGGCGACCATGGCGCAGACGCGCGGCATGCTCCGGGCTCTGGCCCGCGTCGGGCACGGCTCCCCCGCCGCCGCCCTGACCGTGCTGGACGACGTCCTGGCGGGCCTGGGCCTGGAGACGCTGGTGACCGTCGCCGTCGCCACGATCGACCCGGAGGGCGTCCCCGCGGGCTCGGTGCCGCTGCAGTGGTCCAACGCGGGTCACCCCCCGCCGGTGGTCGTGCGGGCCGACGGCCGCGTCGAGGTGCTGGAGCGGATGCCCGACCGGCTGCTCGGCGCCGGCCCGGGCGACGGCCCGGCGCGCACCGACCACGACCTGGTGCTGCACCGGGGAGACACGCTGCTGCTCTACACCGACGGGCTGGTCGAGCGCCGCGGCATGACCCTCGACGACGGCACGACCTGGCTGGTGCGGACGCTGCGGGAGCTCGGCCGGGAGCCGCTGGACCGCATGTGCGACGGGCTGCTCAGCGCCCTGGGCAGCCGCGGCGACGACGACATCGCGCTGCTGGCGGTCCGCCTCCCCGCCTGACCGGCGGGCGCGGGTGCCGCGGCGGCCACCATGCCGCACGATGGGTGCCACCGCCGGACACGGACGGTCACCCGCCCGGGACGGCGATGCCGGCATCCCCACGTCAGGAGCCCTCATGCGATCAGCCCGCGTGCCCGCCGCCCTGCTCACCGCCGCCCTGCTGACCGCGTGCGGCGGCGACGACCCCGGACCTGGAGGAGGGGACGCGGCCGGCTTCCCCACGGAGAGCATCCGCCTGCTGGTCCCCTACACCGCAGGCGGGCCGACCGACATCGCGGCGCGGGCCCTGGCGGCGCACATGGAGGAGGAGCTCGGCGAGACCGTCGTCGTGGAGAACCTCCCGGGGGCCTCGGGCGCCACCGCGTACCAGCAGCTGATCCAGTCCGAGGCCGACGGCCACACCCTGTCCATGACGGCGCTGCCGACGGCGGTCCTCAACTACCTGACCAACGACGTCGGCTACACCCGTGAGGACTTCACCCCGATCGGCGTCGTCACGCGCGTGCCGTCGGGCATCGTGGTGCCGGCCGACTCGCCGCACCAGGACCTGGCCTCGCTGTTCGGGGCCGCGCAGTCGGATCCCGACTCGGTCACCGTCGGCACCCCCGGCGCCACCAACACGCACGCCGCCGAGACGCGGCGGATCACCCAGCTCTACGACGTGCCGCTGACGGTCGTCCCGTTCGACGGCAACTCCGAGGTGCAGACGGCGCTGCTGGGCGAGAACGTGACCGCCGGCTTCCTCAACCTCTCGCAGGACGTGCTGCCGGCGATCGAGTCCGGCGACCTCCGCGTCCTCGCCGTCGGCAGCGAGGAGCCGCTGCCGTACGTGGACGCCCCCACCTTCGTCGAGGAGGGGTACCCCGAGCTGGTCCAGAGCACGACCACCTTCGGGGTCATCGCCCCCGCCGGCCTCCCCGACGACGTGCGGCAGACCCTGGAGGACACGCTGCGCAGCGCCGGGGAGGAGCCGGCCGTGGTGGAGACGCTCGACGAGCGCTACGTCCCCGAGGAGTTCATCGGCAGCGCCGGGCTGGAGGAGCTGTTCGCCGAGACCGAGGAGACGTTCCGCGGCGTCCTGGACGACTGAGCCGGTCACCCTCCTCCGTCGGGGCCACCGCCCACCACGGTCAGGTACCGCTGGGGGACGTCGTCCACCAGCCACACGCCGTTGGCGGAACGGCGGAAGGCGAACCCGTCCGCGGCCATGCCGGCCGCGTCCACCCGGAGCACCACCGCGCGGCCCCGTCGTCCCCCGACGGCCCGGGCGGTGGCGACGTCGGCCGAGAGGTGCACCGCGTGCCGGCGGCCCGGCCGCAGCCCCTCGGCCAGGATGGCCGGGAGGAACCGCTCGACCGTGCCGTGGAACAGCTCCTCCGGCGGCGGCTCGGGCAGGTAGCCGAGCTCGACCGGGACGCTGTGCCCCTGGCTCGCCCGGATCCGGGTGCCCGTGTCGTCGAAGGCGAACCTGCGCTTGTCGTTCGCGGCCACGACGTGCTCGAGCTCCTCCCGCGAGATGCCCAGCGCCGCGAGCAGCCGGTCGACGTCGGCCCAGCCGGCCGCGTCCAGGGTGAGGCCCGCCGCGTCGGGGCGGTGGCGCAGCAGGAACGACAGCCGCTTGCTCGTCCGCACGACGTCCACCCCCGCTCCGCCCGCCTCAGCCCCGGCGGAGGATGACGAAGGCGACGTCGTCGTCCGGGGCGTCGCCCAGCAGCCGCTCGGTGAGCAGGGTCTTCAGCTCCGCGGGGCCCAGGTGGCGGCCCTCCACGAGCGCCGCCGTGGCCCGGTCGATCCCCTCGTCGAGCACCTCGTCCCGCCGCTCCACCAGGCCGTCGGTGTAGAGCAGGAGCGTCGAGCCGGCGGGCAGCGGCCGCTCCGCCTCCGGGCGGGCGCCGTCCACCACGGCGAGCGGGAGGCCGCGCGCGTCCTCCAGCAGCAGGCTGGTGCCGTCCTCCTGGACCAGCACCGCCGGCAGGTGCCCCGCGCTGCTGTAGCAGAGGGTGCCGGCGTGGACGTCGATGACGGCGCAGAACATGGTGCTGACGGCGGCGCCGGGCACCATGGCGGCGAACCGGTCCAGCGCCTCGAGCACGTGAGAGGGCGACCGGCTCTCGAGCAGCAGCGCCCGCCCGGCGCTGCGCAGCTGACCCATCACCGCGGCGGCGGGCAACCCGCGACCGACCACGTCGCCCACCACCACGCCGTAGCCGCCGTCGGGCAGGTCCACCACGTCGTACCAGTCGCCGCCCACCTCGAGGGTCCCGGTGGCCGGCTCGTAGTGGACGGCGAACCCCTCGGGCAGCACGGTGGGGCCGAGGACCGCCCGCTGCAGGGTGACGGCGACGTCGGTGAAGAACTGCGCCCGCACCCGCTCGGAGCGCGCCCGTTCCTCGGCCCGCCGGCGCTCGGCCGCGACCGCCTCGGCATCGCCGACCGCCGCGGCGACCTGGCCAGCGGCCAGAGTCATGAAGATGCGGTAGTCGTCGTCGAGGGGGAGGTGAGGGCTGGCACCCAGGACCAGCGCGCCGATCGGCCGCTCGGCGCCGGCCGCGGTGAGCGGCAGGACGACGGCGGTGTCGACGTCGGCCTGGCCGGCGGGGCTCGCACCGGCGCTGGACAGTCCGGGCAGCCGCGCGGCGAGCCCGGTCACCGTCTGCGCTTCCCCGGTCGCCACGGCCCGGCGCACCCGCTCGGGAATCGCGCTGGCGGCGAGCTCGCCGTCCACGGCGAGGCCCTGGCCGGCGACGAACCGCGGGGCACCGTCGCCCCCGTCCGACAGGTAGACCAGCCCGAACGGGCAGTCGGCCCGGGCGTCGGCCAGCACCCCGAGGGCCGTGGACACCGCCTCGGTCATGTCCCCGTGCGCGGCCCGGGGGAGGCTGCCGAGCCGCTGGAGGACCTCGAGCCGGCGGGCGGCGAGCACGCGGTGGGTGGTCTCCACGACGGTGTCGAGCAGGCCGACCACCGTGCCGCCCGGCTCCACCACCGGGCTGAACGAGAAGGAGAAGTAGGTCTCCTCCTCGAACCCGTTGCGCGTCATGACGAGGGGCAGGTCCTCGGAGTAGGTGGCCCGTCCGGCCATCACCTCCTCGACCATGGGGTCGAGGGCGCTCCAGATGTCCGACCAGACCTCCCGCGCCGAGCGACCCAGGGCGGCGGGGTGGCGGGCCCCCAGCATCGGGGCGTAGGCGTCGTTGTAGATCATGACGAGCTCCGGGCCCCACATGAGCAGGAACGGGAAGCGCGAGTTCAGCGCGCTGCTCAGTGCGGTCCGGAGCGTCGAGGACCACTCTGCCTGCGGCCCCAGGGGGGTGGTCGACCAGTCGTGCTCGAGGACCATGCGCTGGAGCTCCGACCGCGGACCGCCGGGGATCAACTCCGCCAGATGCCTGTTCAGCGCTCCGCTCCCCGCCCGCCCGGGCACGCCTCGCGCCGCCGTGCCGGCGGCCGTTCGCTCGTGCTGCCGGGCATCTTCGCACTTGCGACCGCAGCCGGCGTATTGGGTGCGATCAGAAGCCACCCCGCCGGGTTGCCGCCTCGGCCCGGGCGGGGTCGCCGCACCGGCCCCGCCGAACGGGCGACCGAGGCCGGTGCGCAGGTCTCGCATCGGTCAGCGGGAGTAGTACTCCACCACGAGCTGCTCCTCGCAGACGACGGGCACCTCCTCGCGGGTGGGGGTCCGCTCGTAGCGGCAGACCAGGTCGGCGAGGCGCACCGCGAGGTACGTCGGCGCCTCGGCGTGCGCCCCGGAGGCGGCGACGACGAACGGGTCCTTGGCACGCGACTTCTCGGCGATCTGCACGAAGTCGCCCGGCTCGAGCCGGTAGGAGGGGCGGTCGACGCGCTTGCCGTTGACCAGCACGTGCTGGTGGGTGACGAACTGGCGGGCCTGGTAGATGGTGCGGGCGAAGCCGGCGCGCAGCACGGTCGCGTCCAGGCGCGACTCGAGGTCCTGGATCAGCGCCTCGCCGGTCTTGCCGCCGGCGCGCTTGGCGCGGTCGAAGGCGGCTCGCAGCTGGGTCTCGCTGATGTCGTACTGCGCCCGGAGCCGCTGCTTCTCCTTGAGGCGGGTGGAGTAGTCGCTGTCCTTGCGACGCTTCCGCCCGTGCTCGCCCGGCGGGTAGGGGCGGCGCTCGAAGTACGGGATGCACTTCGGGGTGAGCGGGATGCCCAGCGCGCGGCTGAGCCGGACCTTGGGACGGGGGGTGTTCACTGGGGACCTCCGGTTTGGTTAGGCTCACCTTACTACTCGTCCACGAGCTCCCCGAGGTGGTCCATGACGGCCGGCCCGACCCACTCGCCCACGGCCGTCGACCGGCAGCCGCCCGCCGCCGAGCGCGCCCGAACCGTCGCGATCCGCCCGGCCGCCACGCTCCACGTGGCGGGGGTCGGCTCCTGCCAGGTGCGCGCGGCGACCACGACCGCCGGCGGCGACGTCCTGCTCGTCGTCCCCACCGACGGCGGCGCGATGGCGGCGCTGCGCCACTCGCCGCTGGGCGACGCCCCCGCCCGGCTCACCGTCGCCGACCGCGCCCCCTTCCCGCTGCGCTCCCCCGTCCGGGGGCTGGTGCAGCTGACGGGCTGGCTCACGCCGGTGGCCGAGCCGGAGGTTCCGCGGCTGCTGCTCGACTTCGCCGAGTCCAGGCCGGCGGACGCGCTGTTCGAGGTGGGTCTCGGTGCGGCGCTGGTGCGGCTGGACCTGGCCGAGGTGGCGCTCGAGGAGTCCGGCACCCGCGCCGCGGTGGACCCCGACGACTTCCGCGCCGCCCGGCCCGACGCGGTCAGCGGCGCGGAGACCGAGCTGATGCCTGCCCACCGGGAGCCGCTGGGCCGGCTCTGCGCGCGCGTGCAGGCCTGGGCCGGGCGGCACGACGACGTGCGGCTGCTCGGGCTGGACCGGTTCGGCGTCCGGTTCCGGGTGCAGGGCCGCAGCGGCTGCTACGACCTGCGGGTCCCCTTCACCGGGGCTCTGGACGACGTCGACGGGTTCGCCGCCGCCGTCGACCACCTGCTCACCTGCGGCCCCGCCTGACCGCGCTCAGCCTTCCCGGTCGCTGATCGCGACGACACGCCGAGACGGGCGTTCGCCGTCAATGCAGCCCGATGCCCTGCTCGCCCCACTAGCCTGCGCGCGATCCAAGACGCGTCCGTTCTAGAAGAAGGAGGGGCCAGGGATGCTGGAGAACCCGGGGGTGGACTACCCCGAGGCGCGCACCGTCGTCGACCTGCTCGCCACGAGCAGGGGCGACGTGCTGATCAGCCTCGTCGAGTCCTCGGACCCCACCGAGATCGTCGTGTCCATCGGCGAGGACCGCACGCGACGGCGGGTCCGCCTGGACGTCGGCGAGCACGTCGAGGTGCTCTGGCGCGGACCCGAGGAGCTCCGGTCCCTCCCCACCGAACTGGTCGCCGCGGAGCTCCACCCGGCGCAGTGGCGGCTGCGCCCCGTCGGCCCGTCCACCCGGGGTCAGCGGCGGTCCGCGGTCCGCGCGCCGCTGAGCCTGCAGGTGCAGATGACGGTCGGACCGGATGTCCTGAACGGCCTCACCGTGGACATCAGCGAGGGCGGCATCCGGGCGCTCTTCTCGCCGCCCGACCCGGCGCGCGCGTCCGCGTCGCAGCCCGCGGCCGAGCAGCCCCCGGCCGAGCAGCCCGCGGCCGAGCAGCCGGTGGCCGACGACGCACCCCCCGCGGAGACGGAGAGCCCGCTGCGCCTCGGGGCGGTGCTCCCGCTGGTCGTCTGCCTCGAGGACGGCGAGCAGCTGCCCTGCCGCGGTGAGGTGATCCGGCGGATCCCGCGGCAGGATCGCGGCATCGAGCTGAGCCTGCGGTTCGTCGGCATGCCGGAGAAGACCCAGGACCTGGTCCGCCGGCACGTCTTCGCCGGGCTGCGGTCGCTGCGGGCCCGCGGCCTGCTCTGATCCGGCCCCCGTCCGGCGGCACCGGCCGCCCCTGACCCGACGCTCCCCCGAGTGCGACGAACCCGTGGTCATCAGCCCTGCCCATGGCCACGGATTCGTCGCATGGGGGGGCTCAGGCGGTGCGGGCCTCCTCGGCCAGCGCCGCCAGCGCCTGCTCGAAGCACTGCTGCGGAGGCTGCACCAGCCCGGCGCCCACCTGGCCGGTCCCTGCGACCCGCCCCGCCATCCCGGTGTTGATCTGCGGCAGCCAGCCGGTGCGGGCGACCTTCAGCACGTCGATCCCGGTGGGCGAGCCGCGGAAGCCCATGATCGGGATCTGCATCGCCGGGTTCTCCGCGAGCGTCAGCTGGTACATGCGCTCGGTCGTCGCCAGCGCGTCCGGCACCGTGCCACCGACGAACCGGACGATCGCCGGCGCCGCGGCCATGGCAAAGCCGCCGATGCCGTAGGTCTCCATGATCGCGGAGTCGCCGATGTCGGGGTTGGCGTCGTCCGGGCCGTAGTCGCCGAGGAACAGGCCGACCGGGGTGTTCGCCGGGCCGGTGAACCAGCGGTCGCCGGTGCCCGAGGTCTGGATGCCGAACTCGGTGCCGTTGCGCGACATGACGGTGAGCATCGTGGAGCCCGGGATGTTCCTGGCCGCGTCCAGCGCGAGCTTCGCCGTCGGCATGCCGAGGTTGAGGAAGAAGTGCTCGTTGCCGCCGATGAAGCGCAGCACGTCGGCGATGTCGGACGAGGGGGCGCCGCTGGCCACGATCGACGGCGAGAGCTCGCGCAGCGCCATCAGTGAGCCGGCGCGGTTGCGGTTGTGCCCCTCGTCGCCCATCTGCAGCATCTGGGCGAGCACGCCCTTGACGTCCAGCGGGTCGTTGCCGGCGTCGATCGAGCCGCGCACGGCCTTGGACAGCACCGGGCCGAGGACGTCGCGCATCCACCGCAGCCGGATCTGGACCTCCTCGTTGAAGGCACCCATGCGCAGCACCTTGCCGAGGCCCTCGTTGAGGTTGCAGAACGCCTGGCCGCCGGTGACCGGGTCCTCCAGGCACCACATCCACATCGACGGGCTGGTCACGCCGGCCATCGGCCCGACGGTGCGGTGGTGGTGGCAGGGTTCCAGGGTCACCGCACCGGTGGAGAGGAGGATCTCGGCCTCCTCGACGTCGTCGGCCCAGCCCTCGAACAGGCAGGCCCCGACCAGCGCGCCGCGCATGGGGCCCGAGGCGTTCTCCCACTCCAGTGGCGGGCCGGAGTGCAGGAGCGTGCGGTCGGTGAGGCCGATGACCTCGCGCGCGGGGCGGACGTCCACCAGCAGCGAGCCCGCGGCCATCAGCCGCTCGACGGCGGTGCGGTTCGCGGTGGCGCGGCGGGCGTCGAGCGCGAGCGCGGCGAGGTCGGCCGCGTCGCCGAAGCCCGGCGGGCGCCAGTCGACGTCCTGGACGTCGGCGCCCTGCGCGCGCAGCGCATCGGAGAAGACGTCGACGCCGGCGGCGACGATCGCCGGCGGGCCGGAGAGCAGGTTTCCGAGGCTCATGCGGTGGCTCCCAGCAGGTCGAGGGCGTACCGCGTGGCCGCGGCGTTGGACGAGAAGACCGCGGCTCCCGCGGTGGCGAGCGCGTCGGCCTGCCGGGACCAGCCCTGCGGGTCGCCCTCGGTGCCGATCAGCGCGACGACGACCGGCAGCGCGCGCCGCTCGCGGGCGGCGGTGAGCGCGGGCACGAGCGCGCCGGCGGGGTCGGGGTCGGCGCCGTACCCGAGGACGACGTCGAGCAGCAGGACGGCGGGCTCGTCGGAGGCGGCCAGCGCCTCGATCGCCTCCAGCCGCAGCGTCGGGTCGATCATCGGGTGCGCGCGGCCCACCGTGAGGGCGTCGTCGCCGAAGTCGACGACCAGGTGGCCGGTGGCGGACAGGTCCGTACCCAGGTCGAGATCGGGCCGCAGCGGGATGTTGGAGCGGATGCCGCCCAGCGCCGGGGAGGCCAGCAGCATCGCCTCGTCGGCGAGCGTGCCGCCGGAGTAGAGCCCCTTGAGCGCCGCGCCCGGGACGGCGGCCTCGGCGGGGCCCGGGCGCGACGGCCACACCGGCACGTCGAGCCCCATGTCGGCGAGGAGCGCCTCGACGGCGGCGGTCAGGTCGGGGGTCTCGGGCGAGAGGACGGCGGAGCGCACCGGCACGGAGAGCTGCCCGGCGGCGTCGGTCACCGCGGCGGCGACCGAGGGCGCGGGCGGCTTGGAGACCAGCAGCACCCGCTCGGTGGCGGGGTCGGCGTCGAGGGCGGCGAGCGCGTCGAGGGTGGCCAGCCCGCCGACCTCCTCCTTGAGGTCGCGCCCGCCCACGCCGAGCACGTGCGAGACGCCGACCCCGGCCATGTCCAGCAGGCAGGACACCTGCTGCGCACCGGTCCCGCTCGCCGCGACCAGGCCCACCGGGCCGGGGCGGACGACGTTGGCGAACCCCAGGGCGACGCCGGAGACGATCGCCGTCCCGCAGTCGGGCCCCATGACCAGCACGCCGGCCTGGTGCGCGGCGCGCTTGAGCGCGACCTCGTGCTCGACCGGGACGCCGTCGGAGAAGACGAGCACGCTGCGCCCCGCGGCGATCGCGTCGGCGGCCTCGGCGACGGCGTACTGCCCGGGCACGCTGACGATCGCCAGGGCGGGCGACTCGGGGGAGAGCTCGTCGAGCCCCGCGCCGATGGTGCGGTGCGGGACCGCGGCGGCGCTGCCGGTGGAGCGCTCGCGCTCGGCCAGCGCGGCGTCGACGTCGGCGAGCGCGGCGGCGAGCGTCTCGTCGTCGGCGGCACGGACGGCGACCAGCAGCTGCTCGGGGCTCGTCGGCTCCTCGGGCGCCAGGCCCATGCCGGCGGCGAGCTCGAGGTTGAGCGGGGTGGCCATGGCGACGAGGACGGCGGAGACGCCCTCGCGCGCGCCGATCCGGCGGCTCACCTGCATGAGCTTCACCGAGTCGGCGTAGACGCCGGATCGCAACTGCACCGAGACCGCGGCGTCTCCACCGGAGGGGGTTGAGGGGCTCATCCTCGGAACCGTACCGATGGATCTCTCAGCGGTGAAGTATCGGCATCTCAGTGCAACAACGATTTAGCACTGAGGTACTTCCGCGACACCTGGGAGCCGTGCCACATTGGCGCCTCCCGGTGCGGGCACACCCCCGTCGACCAGCACCGGACCACATCGCAAGTGCACGTCGAGGAGGCACTCATGTCGTTCGGGTGGAAGCTCTACGGGGACGGTAAGACGCCCCCACTGGGAGAGGCCGTCGCCCCCGACGAACGCCTTTCCTGGCCGCGCACCGCCGGGATCGGCGCGCAGCACGTCGTCGCGATGTTCGGGGCGACCTTCGTCTTCCCGATCATCATGGGCCTGGACCCCAACCTCGCCATCATGATGAGCGGCGTCGCCACGATCATCTTCCTGCTGATCGTGAAGAACCGGGTACCGAGCTACCTGGGCACCAGCGCCGCCTTCGTCGGCGGTGTGGCGGCGATCCGGGCCAACGGCGGTGACTCCAGCGACGTCGTCGGCGCGCTGCTGATCGCCGGCATCGTCCTGGCCCTCGTCGGTGTGCTCATCCACTTCGCCGGGCTCGGGCTGATCAACAAGGTGCTGCCCCCGGCCGTCACCGGCGCCGTCGTCATGCTGATCGGCTTCAACCTCGCCCCGGTCGCCGCGGGCATCTACTGGCCGCAGGACCAGTGGGTCGCCCTGGCCACGATGACGTTCGTGATCGTCGCCTCGCTGGCGCTGCGCGGCTTCCTCGCCCGCATCTCGATCCTGCTGGGCCTGATCTTCGGCTACCTGCTCTCGGTGCTGCTGGACGTCACGGCCGGCCCGATCACCTCGCCCGACGGCACCGGCGCCGAGTCCACCCGCGACCGGATCAACTTCGACTCGGTCGCCGACGCCGACTGGTTCGGCCTCCCCGACTTCACCGGGCCGACCTTCTCGCTGAACTTCAGCCTGCTGGTCATCCCCGCGGTGATCGCCCTGGTGGCGGAGAACGCCGGCCACGTCAAGGCGGTCGCGGAGATGACCAAGCGCGACCTCGACCCGTACATGGGCCGCGCGGTCGCGGCCGACGGCATCGCGACCGTCGTCGCCACCTCGGTCGGCGGTTCCCCCACCACCACCTACGCCGAGAACATCGGCGTCATGGCGGCCACCCGGGTCTACTCGACGGCGGCCTACTACGTCGCGGCGCTGGTGGCGATCCTGCTGGGCCTGATCCCCAAGTTCGGCGCGCTCATCAGCATCGTCCCCGGTGGGGTGCTCGGCGGGATCACCGTCGTCCTCTACGGGATGATCGGCCTGCTCGGCGCCAAGATCTGGAAGGAGAACCGGGTCGACTTCGCCAACCCGATCAACCTGGTGCCGCTGGCCGCCGGGATCATCATCGGCATCGGCAACGTGACCCTGGTCTTCTCCGACGAGTTCTCGCTGACCGGCATCGCCCTCGGGTCGATCGTCGCGGTCGTCGCCTGGCACGTCGCGCGGGCGCTGGCGCCGGCGGACATGAAGGCCGCCCTGCTCCGCGAGGGCGCGCACCCGGCCGCGGGCAGCACCTTCGGCCACGACGCCGGCGACGAGGTCAGCTCCGACCCGTCGTCGGTCGACGAGGTGGGCCGCCCCGGCGTGCTGGGTGGCAACACCCCCGGGACGGACACCCGCAACCGCTGATCCGCTCTCCTCGCCGCCCCCGGCGCCCGGACCTCGCCGTCCGGGTGCCGGGGGCGGCGTGCGTCTGCGGACGGGCGTCGGCCACCGGCGCCACCGCCCGGAACCGTCCGCGACGGAAACTCGCAACGAAGTTTTAGCGCTGAGGTACTTTCGCCCACCCTCCCGCCGGTGACAGAGTGACGTCTCGCAGCGAGCACGGAGGTGACCGGAGCCGGTGAAGCCCGCCCCCTTCCGCTACGCCGATCCCAGCACTCTGGGAGAGGCCCTGGCGGTCCTGTCCGACGAGGGCGCCAAGGTGCTCGCCGGTGGCCAGTCCCTGCTGCCGCTGCTCTCCATGCGCCTGGCGGCGCCGGCCACGCTGGTCGACATCAACCGGATCCCCGGTCTGGACGCCGTCGAGGTGACCGACGACGGCGTGACGGTGGGGGCGCTCGTCCGCCACGGCGCACTGCTCCGGCACGAGGGCGCCGCCGGGGTGCAGCCGCTGCTGGGCCGGGCCACCGCCAACGTCGCCCACCCGGCGATCCGCAACCGGGGCACCACCGTGGGCTCGATCGCCCACGCCGACCCCTCGGGGGAGATGACCTCGGTGCTGGCGCTGACCGACGGCTCGGTCACCGTGGCGACGACGGCCGGCACCGAGCAGGTCGGCTGGCGCGACTTCTTCGTCGGGCCGCTGGAGACCTCGATCGCCCCCGGCGCCGTCGTCACCGCGGCCACCTTCCCCGCGCTGCCGCCGCGCTCGGGCACCGCCTTCGCGGAGGTCGCGCGGCGCAAGGGCGACTACGCGGTCTGCGGCGCCGGCGTCGTCGTCACCCTCTCCGAGGACCGGCGGGTGGAGCGCGTGCTGGCCTCCTACGTCTCGGTGGGGCTGACCCCCGAGGTGCACGACCTGACCGAGGCCGTCGCCGGGGTTCCGGTGGAGAAGGCCGACTGGGCCGCCGCCGGGGCGCTCGCGCGGACCCTGGTCGACCCGGACACCGACATCCACGCCAGCGCCGACTACCGGCGCCTGCTGGTGGGGGTGCTCACCGAGCGAACGCTGACCTCGGCGGCTGCCGAGGCCGGGGAGAAGGTGGCATGACCAGCATCGACACCGAGCGGACCATCACCGTCACCGTGAACGGTGTTCCACGCGAGGCGACCGTGCCGGTGCGCCGGCTGCTCTCCGACGCGCTGCGCCACGACCTCGGGCTGACCGGCACGCACGTCGGCTGCGAGCACGGCGTCTGCGGGGCCTGCACGGTGGTCGTGGACGGGGCCCCGGTGCGCTCGTGCCTGATGCTCGCCGTGCAGGTGGACGGCGCGGAGGTGCGCACGGTCGAGGGGCTGGCGCGCGAGGACGACCAGGGCGGGCAGGTGCTGCACCCGGTGCAGGAGGCCTTCCGCGAGTGCCACGCGCTGCAGTGCGGCTTCTGCACGCCGGGCTTCCTCATGACGATCGCAGCCGGGCTCGAGGGGCGCGACAACTCCGAGGAGCTCACCGAGGAGGAGGTCGACGACATGGTCGGCGGCAACCTCTGCCGGTGCACCGGCTACGCCAACATCAAGAAGGCCGTGCACCACGCGGCCGCCGCGATGCGGGACGGCGACGCATGACCACCAAGCTCTTCGGCGAGCCGGTCCGCCGGCGCGAGGACCAGCGGCTGATCACCGGCAAGGGCCGCTACCTGGACGACATCGGGCACAACGCCCTGGCCGCCGCCTTCGTGCGCTCACCGCACGCGCACGCCCGGATCGTCTCGATCGACGTGGACGAGGCGCTGGACGTGGAGGGCCTGGTGGCGATCTACACCTACGAGGACCTCACCGGCCCGATGGCCGAGCCGCTGCCGGTCCTCATCCCGCACCCCCAGCTGCACTCACCCCGCACGGGGTTCCCGCTGGCGAACGGCGAGGTCAACCACGTCGGCGAGCCGGTGGTCATGGTGGTGGCCACCGACCGGTACGTCGCCGAGGACGCCTGCGACCGCATCGTCGTCACCTACGAGGAGCTGCCCGTCGTCGTCGGGGTGGACGCCGCGCGCGCCGCGGAGCACGTGGTGCACGAGGAGATCCCCGACAACGTCGCGGCCCGGCACCACCAGGAGACCGGCGACGTCGAGCCGGTGCTGGCCTCCTCGCCGCGGACGCTCTCCTTCACCCAGTACATCGAGCGCAGCGCCTGCATGCCCATGGAGGGCAAGGGCGTGCACGCGAAGTGGGACGCCGACGACGACTCGCTGCGGGTGTACACGAGCACCCAGGCGTCGACGTCGGTGCGCGCGGCGATCGCGGCGAAGCTGCAGCTCTCGCTGGACAAGGTCGAGGTGATCGCCCCCGACGTCGGCGGCGGCTTCGGCGTCAAGATCATGCACCCGTGGCCGGAAGAGCTGCTGATCCCGATGGCGGCGATCGCGCTCGGCCAGGAGGTGAAGTGGGCGGAGGACCGCCGCGAGCACTTCATCGGCTCGGCGCACGAGCGCCAGCAGCGGCAGGAGATCACGGTCGGCTACGACGACGACGGCCGGATCACCGCGCTCGACGTGCACATCTGGCACGACAACGGCGCCTACACGCCCTACGGGATCATCGTGCCGATCGTGACGGCGACCCAGCTGGTCGGGCCGTACGCGATCCCGGTGTACCGGGTGATCGTGGAGTCGGTGTTCACCAACACCGTCATCGTGACGCCGTACCGCGGCGCCGGGCGGCCGCAGGGCTGCTACGCGATGGAGCGGACGATGGACCGCATCGCCGACGAGCTGGGGCTCGACCGCGCGCTGGTCCGGGAGCGGAACCTGATCCAGCCCGACCAGTTCCCCTACGACCACCACCTGACGTTCCAGGACGGCCGGCCGGTCATCTACGACTCGGGCGACTTCCCGGGCCTGCTGGACAAGCTCCGGACGCTGGTCGGCTGGTCGGCGGCCGACCGGCTCCGGGACGAGGCCGCCGAGCGGGGCAAGCTGCTCGGCGTCGGCATGGCGCTGTACGTCGAGGGCACCGGGCCCGGGCCGTACGAGGGCGGGCACGTGCAGGTCCTCGGCAGCGGCAAGGTGCTGGTCTCGACCGGGCTGACGTCGCAGGGCCAAGGCCACGAGACGGCGTTCGCGCAGATCGTGGCCAGCGAGCTCGGGGTGCCGATCGAGGACGTCGAGGTGACCACCGGCGACACCCGGCGCTTCGGCTACGCCGTCGGCACGTTCGCCTCGCGGGCCGCGGTGATGAGCGGCAACGCGATCGCGCTGGCCGCCCGCGGTGTGAAGGAGAAGGCGCTGCGGATCGCGGCCGAGGCGCTGGAGGCCGCGCCGGAGGACCTCGAGATCGAGGAGGGCGTGGTGCAGGTGAAGGGCGTGCCCGGCACCTCCATCCCGCTGCGCACGGTGGCGGTGCTGTCGAACCCGCTGCGGTACGCGTTCGACGATGCGGCCAAGCAGGCGACGCAGTTCGCCGGGGCGGGCGACGACTCGAAGCCGCCGGTGGCCGTGGGCGACGCGCCGGGGCTGGAGCACCGCGACTACTACTCGCCGATCCGGTCGACGTTCGCCTCCGGCGCGCACGCGGCGATCGTGGAGATCGACCCGGCGACGTGGGAGATCGACGTCGTGAAGTACGCCGTCGTGCACGACTGCGGCAACGTGGTGAACCCGATGATCGTCGAGGGGCAGGTGCACGGTGGCGTCGCCCAGGGCATCGGCGGCGCGCTGTACGAGCGGATGGCCTACGACGCCGACGGGCAGCTGCAGAACGCCTCGTTCATGGACTTCCTGATGCCGTACGCCTCCGAGGTGCCCGACATCGACATCGACCACCAGCAGACGCCCTCGCCGCTGAACCCGCTGGGGATCAAGGGCGCCGGCGAGGCCGGTGTGATCCCGGGGACGGCAGCGCTCGCCTCGGCGATCGAGGACGCGGTGGGCCGGCGGATCGCCTCGATGCCGATCTCCCCGACCGAGCTGTACGACCTGGTGCGTTCCCCTGATTCGGAGATGACCGCCACGGCCGGGCGCCGGGCGGGGACTGGAGTGATGGCGTGAAGCTCGACGGCTCTGCGGTGCTGCACGGCGACCCCGAGAAGGTGTGGGCCGTCATCACCGACCCGGCGGTGCTGGCGCGCACGATCCCCGGCTGCGAGACCCTGGAGCAGGTCGGGGACGACGAGTACAAGATGAACGTCTCCGTCGGCGTGGGGGCGATCAAGGGGACGTACGCGGGCGAGGTGCGCCTGTCGGACCAGCAGCGGCCGTCCTCCTACGTGATGCACGCATCCGGCGCGGGCGCCCCGGGGAACGCGCGGGCGACGGTGCGGATCGACCTGTCCCCCGCCGAGGACGGCGCGACGAACCTGACCTACTCCGCGGACGCCGTCATCGGCGGCCCCGTGGCGGGCGTGGGGCAGCGGATGATCACCGGCGTCGCCAAGCGGATGGCCGGGCAGTTCTTCAAGGCGATCGACGCGGAGCTGACCGGTGCCGCGGTGCCGGCGGTGGCGGTGCCGTCCGCGGCCGCGGTGAGCTCGACGGCGGAGGCGGACACGGCAGGCAAGCACCCCGCCCCGGCGGCCGAGGCCGCGCCGGCGGTGTTCGCCGGCCGCGCTGCCGCTCCGGCCGGTGTGGGCGGCGACGTGCAGACCCTGGCGCTCGGCGCCGTGGGTGGCGCGGTGCTGACGCTGATCGGCATCCTGGTCGGCTACCGCCTCGGTCGCCGCTGAGCCCGGGGCGCGGGTGCCCCGGCCGGGCCCTCCTGGTCGCGGCGCCGTCGCAGCACTGCCCGGACCAGTCGCCCTCTGCCCACCAGGAGTGGGCAGAGGGCGACCGTCCGAGCCGACGGGCGGCGGTGGGGGACCCGGGCCCCGCTACTGGCGGTGCGGCGGGTGCTCGGCCCGCCACTCGTCGAAGGCGGCGAGGAACGAGTCGGCCATCCGGTGCTCGGTGAGCAGTTGCTCGCGGTCGCGCTCGTCGACCATCCGCTCCGCCAGCGCGCCCGTGTTCATCTTGATCGCACGGAAGTACGGGATGAACGACTGCGGCTTGAAGGCCCGTTCCGTGGGCTGCGGCTCGACGTCCGGCTCCCAGGGCGGGACCGACACCGGGTCGAGGCCCAGCGACTCGAGGGCGGAGAGGACCGGCTCGTCGTCCGGGCGGTCGGTGAAGTCGCGCGACAGCTCGCGGAACACCTCCCGACCGTCCGGCGCCACCGCGACGACGAGCGGCTTGAAGATCTCGCGATCCGGGTTCCACGCGTCCAGCGGCTTCGCCAGCCGCGAGCCGTCCGGATCGCTCACCCAGCGGAACGGCAGGTGCCAGGTGCGGTTCATCGCCGCCTGCACCTCGGGCGGGTCGGTGGAGGCGAGCACCACCTCGGTGCCGGCGTCGGCGAGGCGGGAGGTCGACCGGGCCAGGCGGACCGCCTGGGCGCAGCAGTACGGCTACCAGTCGCCCCGCAGGCCGATCAGGAGCAGGGCGGCGCGCTCGTCGGAGCGCAGGGCGAGCAGGTCGGCGGGTTCCATCGCCCGAGCCTAGGGAGGGCGGCCCCCGGCCCGCCTCCCGACGCAGCCCAGGTTTCCGAGGTGCCCGCGCCGGAACAGGACGGGGGACGCACGCGCTGACGACGGCGGACCCCCGACGAAGGAGACACCCGCATGGCCAAGACCTGGTTCGTCACCGGCGCATCCCGCGGCTTCGGCCGCGAGTGGTCGATCGCCGCCCTCGAGCGCGGTGACAACGTGGCCGCCACCGCCCGCGACACGGCGAGCCTCGAAGGGCTGGTGCAGCAGTTCGGCGACCGGGTGCTGCCGATCCGGCTCGACGTCGACGACCGGGACGCCGTCTTCGCGGCCGTGCAGCAGGCGCGTGAGCACTTCGGCGGGCTCGACGTCGTCGTCAACAACGCCGGCTACGGCCAGTTCGGCATGGTGGAGGAGGTCAGCGAGGCCGAGGCACGCGCCCAGTTCGACACCAACGTCTTCGGGGCCCTGTTCGTCACCCAGGCGGCGCTGCCCCACCTGCGCGCCCAGGGGTCGGGCCACATCCTGCAGGTGAGCAGCATCGGCGGGATCAGCGCCTTCCCGAACATCGGCATCTACAACGCCTCCAAGTGGGCGCTGGAGGGTTTCAGCCAGTCACTGGCCGCGGAGGTCGCCGGCTTCGGCATCAAGGTCACGATCATCGAGCCCGGCGCCTACGCCACCGACTGGGCCGGATCCTCGGCACGGCACGCCGCCCCGGACCCCGCCTACGACGACTTCCGGGTGCAGGCGGCGGAGGCGCGCGAGGCCCGCGCCGGCAACCCCGGTGACCCGCTGGCCACCCGCGAGGCCGTGCTCCAGCTGGTCGACATGGAGAACCCGCCGCTGCGCGTCTTCTTCGGCGACGGCCCGCTGTCGATCGCCACCCGAGACTACGAGTCCCGGCTGGCCGAGTGGCGCGCCTGGGAGCCGCTGTCCAAGGCTGCGCACGGCACGAAGCGCTGACGTGGCAGGGCCCCTCCCGCGCGGGAGGGGCCCTGCTCGCTCGGTTCCTATCCCGCGTGCTGGGGCGCGCGCGACCGGGTCGCCTCGTCGTCCGATCCCGGCGTGCCGGTGCCCGTGGTGATGCGGCGCCGCAGGCTCTCCGCGGCGTAGCGGTCCCAGGACGCCGAGCAGACGTCGAAGCACTCGTCGGCCGGGGTCAGCCCGGCGTGGGTGAACCGGAGCTCCGTCCCCCCGTCCACGGCGGAGACGTCGAACCGGATCGCGGTGTCCTTCCACTCCCGCTGGTCCTGGACGAACCCGAACCAGTTGTGGACCACCCGCCAGACGACCGTCCGGCCGGGCACGAGCTCCTCCACCCTCATGCGCACGCGGTGCACGCCCTCCACCTCGTACCCGAACTCGTCCCCGACCGCCCCGGCGCTGCCCTGGACCTGGGCCATCCACCAGCTGCGGACGTCGGCGACGGCCTCGGTCACCTCCTCCGGCGTGCGGTCGACCGTGAAGCTCGTGCGGTAGCTCGTCTCGTCCATGGCGCTCCGTTCAGGGAGGGGCTTGCATGACGCAAGTCACTCTAGAGAGCTTCGCTTTCATCACGCAAGTAGCTGGGTACCCTGGTCGGCATGCTGGGCAGGACGTACGACGCCGAGGTGTGCTCCATCGCGCGGGCGCTCGAGGTGGTCGGTGAGCGCTGGAGCGTGCTGATCGTCCGGAACGCGCTGTTCGCCGGGTCGACGCGGTTCGGCGACTTCCAGCGGAGCCTGGGCATCGCGACCAACGTCCTGGCGTCGCGGCTGGACGGCTTCGTGGCCGCCGGCATCATGGAGCGGCGCCGCTACTCGGAGCAGCCCGAGGCCCACGAGTACCTCCTCACGGCCAAGGGCCGCGACCTCGCCCCGGCGCTCATCGCGCTCACCGAGTGGGGCGACCGCTGGGCGGCCCCCGACGGCCCGCCGGTCCTCTACCGCCACGCGACCTGCGGATCGGCCGTCACCCACGAGGTGGTCTGCGCGACCTGCGGCCCGGTCGACGAGCCGGCCGAGGTGCGGGCGCTGCCCGGGCCTGGCATGCCTGCCGACCGCCGGCAGCGCATGGAGCAGCGCGCCGCCGGCCGGTAGGTGCAGCGCGCCCGGGCACGCGAACGCCCCCCGCCCGACCGGGCGCGGGGGCCGTTCGCGGCCGGTCACTGCACCGCGCGCCGCGAGGTGAGGACCCAGCCCGCCACCGCGGAGACGATGACCCAGCCGGCGAGCACGAGCACCGACTGCGCCACCAGTCCTCCCTGGGCGAGCTCCAGCGTTGCCTGGGCCGGGTCGAGCTTCTCCCCCAGCTCGGGCTTGCCGATGCGCACCAGCGGCAGCACGCCGAGGATCAGCAGGTAGAGCACGGTCAGCGCCGCCGGCGTGTTGGCCAGCGCCGCGCCCACGCCGGCCCCTGTGACCGCGAACGCCGCCCCGGCACCGACCACGGCCAGCAGCGCCCGCCCGGTCCCGTCCCAGTCGATGCCCTCGGTCCCGACGACGGCGATCACCGCCACCGACAGCGCCGCCGACGCCGCCGCGAACGCCGCCCCGAGCAGCGCAACCGCCGCCGCCTTCGCCGCCAGCACCCGCCCGCGGGAGGGCACCAGGAGGTAGGTCGTCTGCACGCTCCCGTTCGTCCACTCCGACGCGGTGGACACCACGCCCAGCGAGAGCAGCACCATCCCGGTCAGCATCCCGGCGACCCCGATCGGTCCCGCGGCCCAGCCGATCTCGGCCTCCAGCGCGGCGACGGCGATCCCCACGGGGCCGAACAGCCCGGCCGCTCCGGCGAACGCCGTGCCCGAGCGGTGGGACGTCGACTTGTGCATCTCGAGGCCGATCAGCGCCGGGAGGGAGGGACCGGTCCGTCGCACCGGGACGTCGGATCGCGGTGGGGTGAGGGTCAGTGTCTCGGTCATGGCATGACTCCTCAGGAGGTCGTGGTGAGCTGGAAGAAGAGGTCCTCGAGGCCGCGTTCGAGCGGGCGCAGGCCGACGAGGACGTGACCGCCCTCGGCGGCCACCGCCCCGACGTCGGCCGGTGCGGCACCGGGGATGACGAGCGCGCCGTCGTCCGCCCGTTCCACGTGGAACCCGGCCTGCTCCAGCGCCACGGCGAGCGCGGCCGGGTCCACCGCCCGCACGGCGACGGCGTCGGCACCCAGCAGCGCCGCCACCGGGCCGTCCGCGACGACCCGGCCGTCGCCGATCACCAGCAGCCGGTCCACCGTGTGCTCCACCTCGCCCAGCAGGTGCGAGGAGAGCAGCACCGTCCCACCGCGGGCGGCGTGGCCACGCAGCAGGTCGCGCATCCAGCGGATGCCCTCGGGGTCCAGGCCGTTGACCGGCTCGTCGAACACCAGCACCGGCGGGTCGGCCAGCAGCGCCCCGGCGATCCCCAGCCGCTGCCGCATGCCGAGCGAGTAGCCGCCGATCCGCCGTCCGGCGGCGTCGACCAGCCCGACGAGCGACAGCACCTCCTCGACGCGGGCGGCCGGGACGCCGATGACCGAGGCCAGCAGCCGCAGGTGCGTCCGCCCGCTCCGGCCGGGGTGCACGGCGCCGGCGTCGAGCAGGGTGCCGACGACGGCGCCGGGGTTGGGCAGGTCGGCGTAGGGCCGCCCGTCCACGGTGGCGGTGCCCGACGACGGCGGGACCAGGCCGGTCATCATCCGCATCGTGGTGGTCTTGCCCGCTCCGTTCGGGCCGAGGAAGCCGGTGACCGTGCCCGGCTCGAGGGTGAACGAGACGTCGTCGACGACGGTCCGGTCGCCGTAGCGCTTGGTCAGTCCGCTGACCGTGATCATGGGGGCCTCCGCAGCTCGCCGGGTGGTGGCGACGAATCTGCCGGGAGAGCCCGTGCCGGCGCGTCGGCCACCGGGCGCGGATCCCGGTCGCCGGACGGCCGTGGCGCGTCATCCGAAAGGTGACCCGGGAGACCACCTCGCGGGCGACCCGCGCACGGCGCTCGCGGAAATACGCTCCGGCGCATGAGCCTCCGCGACCGCCTGTGGCCGGGGCTGACCCCGCGCGGGATCGGGCTCGAGCTGCACGTGGCGGTGACGTGCTCCGCGGTCGTCGCCTTCGAGGTGGCCGCCCTGAACCCCGGCCCCCTGGGCTCGACGCTGCTCGTGCTCGTCGGCGTCGTCCTGGGCCTGCTCCTGCTCTTCCTGCGCCGGCGGGCCCCGGTGGTCCCCTTCGCGCTCGGCGCGGCGCTGAGCGCGATCGACATCTCCACCGGCCTGCTGGTCTCCGCCTACGCCGTCGCGCGGTACGTCGCCTCCTGGCGCACCCGGGCCGTCGCGGGGGCTGTCGGCGTGGTCCTGGCACTGCAGCCCTGGGAGCACGCCACCCGCAGCGAGTGGATCGGCGGCATCGGCACGGCCGCGCTGCTCGTCGTGCTCCCCGGCGCCCTCGGCGTCTGGCAGCGGACCCGCGCCGAGCTGCTGGCCGCGCTCCGCGACCGCGCCGAGAGGGCCGAGGCCGAGCGGGAGCTGCTCGCGCGGGAGGCGGTGGTCGGCGAGCGCACCCGCATCGCCCGCGAGATGCACGACGCCGTCGGCCACCGGGTGAGCCTCATGGTGCTGCAGGCCGGCGCGATCGAGATGGCCGCGCGGGACGCCGACCGCGTCGCCCAGCTCGCCGGGCATGTGCAGGCCGCCGGGCGGCGGGCCCTGGAGGAGCTTCGCCAGATGGTCGGCGTGCTCCGCGCCGGGGACCTCGACGAGGCGGCGCCACTGGGCCCGCAACCGGGGCTGGAGGACCTGCCGCGGCTGGTCGACTCCGCCCGCGAGGCGGGGATGCACGTCCAGCTCGCGCTGGACGGGCACGCCACCGTGGAGCCCGCCGTCGGGCGCGCGGCCTACCGGATCGCCCAGGAGGCGCTCACCAACGCCGGCAAGCACGCCCCCGGGGCCCCGGTCACCGTCAGCGTCGATCGGACGGCCGACGCGCTCGCCGTGCGGGTGGTCAACGGCCCCCCGGAGCACGTTCCCGCGGGAACGTCGGGCGAGGGCTACGGCCTGGTGGGGTTGGGTGAGCGGGTGCGCACCCTCGGCGGCCGGCTGACGGCCGAGCCACGGATGGACGGCGGCTTCTGCGTGGAGGCGGTGCTGCCGTGCTGACGGTGCTGCTGGTCGACGACGAGGAGCTCGTGCGGTTCGGGCTGCGCACGGTGCTGGAGTCCGTCGGCGGGTTCGCCGTGGTCGGCGAGGCGGGCGACGGCGCCACAGGGGTGCGCGCGGCCCGCGAGCTGCGGCCCGACGTCGTGCTGATCGACATCCGGATGCCGGACATGGACGGGCTGACCGCGACCCGCCAGATCCTGGCGCTGCCGGAGCCGCCGAAGGTCGCCGTCCTCACCACCTTCCACGTCGACGAGTACGTGCACGCGGCGCTGGCCGCCGGCGCCGGCGGCTTCCTGCTCAAGGACACCCCGCCGCGCGAGATCGCCGCCGCGGTGCGGGCGGTGGCCGACGGGACCGCGACCCTGTCCCCAGCGGTCACCGCCGCGCTCATCGAGTCCTACGTGGACAAGCGGGCCGCCCCGCGCAGGGCCCGGGCGTTGCAGCGGATCGCCGGGCTCTCCGAGCGGGAGCGCGAGGTGCTGGCGCTGCTGGGCACCGGCGAGCCGAACGCCGAGCTGGCGAGGCGGATGTCCGTCAGCGAGGCGACGGTGAAGACCTACGTCTCGCGGCTGCTCACCAAGCTGGACCTGACCAACCGGACGCAGGCGGCGATCCTCGCCCACGAGGCCGGGCTGCTGGACGGCGGCTGAGCCCTGACCCGGGCGAACGCACACCGGTGGCTCAGCCGCCGAGCAGCCGCCGGGTCTGCCGGCCCAGGGCGACCAGCGCGCCGTCCTCCGCGCGCAGCACCACGTCGTCGACCGCCACGTCGTCGTCGCACCACACGGTCCGCTGGTCCACCCGCGCCCACGCCCCCGTCGCCGGCACCGGCCCGGCCAGGTGCGCGGTCAGCTCCACGGTCGGCATGGCCGCGGGCAGGGTGCGGACGGCGAACAGCGACGGCGGGAGCGCGTCGAGCAGCACCCCCAGTTGGACCAGGGGCGCCAGCTCCGCGCCCCGGATGCGCACCCACGCGTGCAGCCGCGGCTCGACGCCACCCGCCAGCGGGCGCGGGGCCCCCAGCGCCCGGATCTCGGTGTGCTCGGCCACCGGCACGTACTCGCGCGGCAGCTCGAACGGGACGCCGTCGACCACCCGGGGCTGCTCCGCCGGCGCTCCGTGCTCGATGCCCGGCGACGCCGGCCGGGCCAGCGTGAGGACCTGCGCGACCGCTCTCAGCTCACCGCCCTGCCGCAGCTCGGCGCGCACGCTGCCCGTGCGGCCGGCCCGATCGGCGACGGCGACCACCTCGGCCTCGAGATCGGCGGCGACCCCGCCGGTCAGGTGGGCGGTCACCGCGCGCGGCGCGGCTCCCGCGAGCTCGCCGGCCGCGGCCAGCAGGTGGCCGACGACCAGTCCACCCTGCGTGCTGGTGAACGACCGCCAGGTGGGGTCGAACGAGAGCCGGCGTCCGGCGGTGGTCACGGCGGTCATGGGGCTTCCTCTCGGGCAGCGGGACGGAGATCGGGGTGCTGGGCACGGCCGATGGCCAGCGCCAGCGCGCTGGCCCCGGCGGCGAGGACGACGACGAGCAGCCAGCCGCGGTCGGCGCCGGGGAGCTCGCCACCGCTGCGGGCGACCGCGGCCAGCAGCAGGGCGACGCCGAGGGTCGCGCCGAGCTGCCGGGCGGCGCCGAAGGTGGCGGTCCCGGTGGCCAGGGCGCCCGGGGGCAGGGCGGACGACGCCGCCGCCGACAGGTTGGTCAGCGTGAGCCCGACGCCCAGCCCGGCGAGCAGCTGCCCGGGCAGGAAGGCGGCCAGGTACTCGGCCTCGGTGCCCACCTCGGCGAGCCACCACAGCGACCCGAGCGCGAACAGCGCCGTTCCGGCCGCCGCCACCACTCCGCAGCCCACCCGAGCCCCCAGCCGCCCGGCCGGCACCGCCGCCAGCGCGGCCAGCAGCGGCACCAGCGCGAAGCCGGCCTCGACCGCGGTGTAGCCCCAGCCGCCGGTCAGCCAGAGGACGTTCCCCAGCAGCATCGCGGCGAAGGCGGCCATGAAGGCGGCGATCGACAGGCAGGCCAGCGAGAACGCCCGCGCCCGGAACAGCGGCAGCGGCAGCACCGGCACCGTTCCCGCCGGGGCCCGGGCCGCCCGGACGACGACCAGCACGGCCCCGACCACGCCCGCGGCGAACGACCCGATCACGACGGCGTCGTCCCAGCCCCGCTCGGGGGCGTCGACCAGGGCGTAGGCCAGCAGGCCGACGGCGAGCACCAGCAGGGTGGTGCCGACGACGTCCGGGCGGCGGGTCTCGGACCCGTCCCGCGACTCGGGCAGCACCCGCAGGCCCACGACCAGCGCCGCGACGACGACGGGCAGGTTCACCAGGAACACACACCGCCAGGAGGCCTCGACCAGCAGCCCGCCGATCGGCGGCCCCAGCGCGGCGGCGACCCCGCCGACGGCGGACCAGACCGCGATCGCCTGCGCCCGCCGGGCCGGCGGGAAGGTGTGCAGCAGCAGGGCGAGCGACGTCGCCGTCACCAGGGCGGCACCGGTGGACTGGACGACGCGGAAGGCGACCAGGCTGCCGACGTCCCAGGCCAGGGCGCAGCCCAGCGACCCGGCGCCGAAGGTCGCGAGCCCGGTGAGGAAGACCCGTCGCCGGCCGATGCGGTCGGCGACCCGGCCCGCCGGGGCGAGCAGAGCGGCGAAGCCGATCGTGTAGCCGTTGAGCACCCAGGACAGCGCCGTGGTGGAGGCGTCCAGCGACCGGCTCAACGCCGGGAACGCCACGTTGACGATGAACAGGTCGAGGCTGGCCAGGAAGACCGCCGCCGACACGACGAGCAGGACCAGCCCCGGCCGGGTGGCCCGCCCTGCCTGTGGTTCCGCCGTCGTGCTCATGCGCGCCCCCGCACCGAGGTGGTTCGACTTCCGAACCAACTGCGCCGGGACGTTACACGAGTCGGTTCGACATGCGAACCTGGTGGCATGACGACGCGACTCGACGGGCTCCCGGGCCGGCGGTGCTCCATCGCGGGCGCGCTGGACGTCGTCGGCGACCGGTGGGCGCTGCTGATCGTCCGCGAGGTGTCGCTGGGCGCGCACCGGTTCAGCGAGATCCTGCGCGGCACCGGTGCGCCGCGGGAGCGGCTGGCGGTCCGCCTCGGCGCGCTCGTGGACGCCGGGGTCCTGGAGCGCCGGGAGTACAGCCAGAGCCCGCCGCGGGCCGACTACCACCTGACGAAGTCCGGCCGCGACCTGCTGCCCGTGCTCCAGGCGCTCATGCAGTGGGGCGACCGCTACGTCGCGGACACCCCTCCGGTCGAGCTGCACCACCACGGGCACCGCATCGCCGCCTCGTGGGTGTGCGACGTCTGCGGGGAGCGGGTGGGCCGCGGCACCGAGCGGCGGGTCGCCGACGCGGCGGAGCCGGGGCGCGGCCCGCTCCCCCGCTGACCCCGACGTCCGGGAGACCGGATCCGGCGGCCTCCCCGGGCCCCCATCTCGCGGAACCCGCGGCCCCCCAGCGGGTCAGGCCGGCGGCACCTCCAGCGAGATGCCGGTCTCCCGCGCCGACACCTCCCACAGGACGTCGATCTGCTCCTGCAGGCCGCGCCGGCGCAGGACCGGCCGCCGCACCGCCGGGCCGTGGGAGCCGAACCGGGGCGCGTACAGCTCCCCGCCCCGGGCCTGCGGATCGGTCGCCGCGCGCAACTGCGGCCGGGCGCCCTCGAACGGCGTCATCCCCGACCGGGCCGTCAGCGCCTCGAAGAGCGCGCCCACCCACCCGGCGCCGCCCTCCCGCACCGAGCGCGCCTGCAGATCGGTGTTCGACAGGCCCGGGTGCGCCACGAGGCTCTGCGCCGCCACCCCCGCCCGGGAGAACCGCTGGTGCAGGCCCAGCCCGAAGTGCAGGTTGGCCATCTTGGACCGGGCGTAGGAGGCCCACGCCCCGTAGCCCTGCCGCAGGTGCGGGTCGGCCGGGTCCAGCCGCCGGGCCCGGTGGCGCGCCGTGCTCGTCACCGTCACCACGCGTGCCGCCGGTGCCGCCAGCAGCGCCGGGAGCAGGTGCGCGGTGAGCGCCCAGTGCCCGAGGTGGTTCACCCCGAACTGCAGCTCGAACCCGTCGGTGGTGGTGCGCTGCGGCATCGCCATCACGCCGGCGTTGTTCACGAGGAGGTCGACGCGCGGGTGGGCCGAGACCACCCGCTGCGCCGCCGTCCGCACCGCGGAGAGGTCCCCCAGGTCCAGGGGCACGACCTCGAGCGACGCGGCCGGGTACCGCTCGGCGATCCGCGCGACCGCGGCGTCGGTCTTCCGCGGCTCGCGCGCGGCGAGGACCACGTGCGCGCCGGCGCCGGCGAGCGCCAGCGACGTCTGCAGGCCCAGGCCGCCGTTCGCGCCGGTCACCACCGCGGTGCGCCCGCCCAGGTCGGGGATGTCGGCCTCGGTCCACGCCATGGGCGGATCCTCCACGACGGGCCCGGGCGATGGGTTCCGCGGGCGGCTCAGTCTCAGGGCAGGCGGCCGGTGGCCTTGAGCTCGACCGCCGTCAGCACCTCCCAGCGGACCGCGGAGCTGCCCGGCCGGATCAGCCGCCAGTAGCGGTCGAACCGGCGCCGGGTGGCCGCGTCGGTGGCCATGACGCGGGTCTCCGAGCTCAGCTCCGTCCCGCTGCCGCGGGGGGTGAGCCGGAAGTCGATCGCCGCCTTGACCCAGCCGCGCTGGGTGAACCGGCGGAACCCGTCGGCGTCGAGCACCGGCCCGTCGTCGCCGCCGTCGAGCCGCCAGGCCTGCAGGGGGCCGCCGAACACCACGGACGACGGCGCCTCGGCGTCCAGCAGCGGCACCGGGAGGGCGTCGAGGAACGGCCGGTCGTGGAGCTGCCCGAGCCCCCGGCCGGAGAGCACCACCGGCAGGAAGCGGGCGGCACCGAGCACGAGCGTCACCGGCAGCCGGGAGAGCCGGACGGCGTGCAGCGCGTCCCAGACGACCGCCGGCTCCGCCGCGATCCAGCGCGCTTGCCGGGTGACGTGCTCCGGCCGCGGCAGGACGTCGTCGAGCTCCATCAGCCGAGCGCGTCGTACACGGCCCGGACGTAGGCCTCGCTGCGGGGCGAGCCGATCAGCCCGCCGCCCATCCGGTTCATCATGTAGGTGATCGTCAGCCGCCGGTCCAGGTCCATCACCGCCAGCGAACCGCCCCAGCCGCCCCAGAAGAAGGTCCGGCCCTCGGGCACGTAGGGCACCGTCGGCGAGCCCAGGCAGAAGCCCGTCCCCCAGCGGAACGGTGCGCCGAGCACCAGGTCGACGCCGTCGGCCTGCACCTCGAAGACCTTCTCGACGGTCTCCGGCGAGAGCAGCCGCACCCCGCCGGCCTCACCGCCGAGCGAGAGCGTCCGCAGCACCCGCATCACGCCGCGGGCGTTCGAGTGGCCGTTCAGCGCCCCCAGGTCCGCGGCCCGCCACTGCGGGGTGTTCGCCGCCTTCGCCGACGCGGTGGGGCCCGTGAAGGTCTTCACGGCCACCGACTCGGGGTCCAGCGTGCGCGGGTCGACGTCCGGGGGCGGCGGCGCCACCACCGGCGCGATGCGGGACACCTCCGACTCGCGCGCCCCGATCTGGAAGTCCGCGCCCAGCGGGTCGGCGATGCGGTCGGCGACGAACTTCTTGAACGTCGTGTTGGTGATCCGCCGGATGACCTCGCCGACCAGGTGCCCCTGGTTGTTGGCGTGGTAGCCCGACGCCGTCCCCGGCTCCCACCAGGGCGGCTGCTGGGCCAGCCGCTCGACGGCCGAGGTCCAGTCGTACATGTCGCGGATGGAGAAGGGCTGCTCCCAGCCGGAGACGCCGGAGGTGTGCGACAGCAACTGCCGCACCCGCACGTCCTTCTTGCCCTTCGCGCAGAACTCCGGCCAGTAGTCCCCCACCGGGGCGTCGAGGTCCAGCTCGCCGCGGTCGACGAGCATCAGCGCGGCCAGCGCCACCACGCACTTCGTCGTCGACCAGACGTTGACGATCGTGTGCTCGGACCACGGGAGGGTGCGGGCCTCGTCGCGGTGACCACCCCAGAGGTCGACGACGGTCTCGCCGTCGAGGTCCACGGCGACCGATGCGCCGAGCTCCTCGCCGTCCAGCTGCTGCGCCAGCGCCTCGCGCACCCCCGCGAACCGCTCGTCGCACCTGCCGTGGACCTCCGCCATGGACCCTCCTCGCTCACCCGCGACCCCGTCGTCGCGCCCCGAACCGATCATGGGCCACACTCCCCGGCCCGGGCCTGCCGCGCCACCCGTCCGGGGTCCACGACCGCGCGCGGCCGGCCCACCAGGTGCCCGCTCACAGCCGCCGCCGGTCCCCGGGCCGTCCCCGCTCCCGCACGACACCGCGCGTGCCCTGCCGGCCGCCGGACCTGGGCCGGGCGGCGGGTTCCACGTGGAACCCGCCGGCTCACTCGGGCAGGCTGAAGTCCCCGGTCTGCAGCTCTCCCACCCGCTGGTAGGCCGCCATGACCGCGCCCGTGGAGGTCACCTCCGACGACGCCAGCCGCCAGGTGCGTGCCGCGGCGCCCTCGGTGAAGAGACGCTTCCCGCGGCCCACGACGACCGGGAAGGTGATCACCCGGAGCTCGTCGACGAGGTCCTCGCGCAGCAGCGTCTGCACCAGCCCCGCCGAGCCGTGGACCTGCAGCTCGCCGCCGTCCTGCTCCTTCAGCGCCCGCACCGCCGTGGGCACGTCGCCCTCGAGCAGCCGCGCGGTGTCCCACTCCAGCGGCCCGGTGAGGGTGCGGGACGCCACGTGCTTGGTCTTGGTGTTGAGCGCGGTGCCGACCGGGTCCCCCTCCGTCGGCGCCTTCGGCCAGTGCGCGGCGAAGATCTCGTACGTCCCGCGGCCCAGCAGGAAGTCCTCCGCGGGGGCGAACCACGACTCCATCCGGGCGCCCATGGCCTCGTCGAAAAACGGGACGAGCCACCCGCCGTGGCCGAACCCGCCGGAGGTGTCCTCCTCCGGTCCGCCGGGTGCCTGCATGACCCCGTCGAGGGTCAGGAACGTGGTGACGACGAGCGGGCGCACGGGGCTCTCCTTCGCGCGGGGACTGGTGTCGCGGGGTAGACGGCCGCGCTTCCCCGAACTCATCGCCGCCGGCTCAGGGCAGCCGCCGCGCCCGCCGCCGCTGGGTGCTCTTGGCCCCGTACATCGCGCGGTCCGCCCGGGCGATGACGTCGTCGGCGGGCTCGCCCGAGCGCCCGATGGTCGCCCCGACGCTCACCCCGATCACCAGCGGCTCCTCCGGCCCCGGGAAGGGCGTGCCCAGCCGGGCGACCACGCGCCGCGCGAGGTCGGCCAGCGCCGCCTCGTTCGCCTCGCTGCTGAGGATCACGAACTCGTCGCCCCCGAAGCGCGCCACCACGTGGTCCGGCCCGGCCACCTCGACCAGCCGCGTGGCCGCCTCGGCGAGCAGGCGGTCGCCCACCCCGTGCCCGTACTCGTCGTTGACCGCCTTGAACTCGTCGAGGTCGCAGAAGAGCAGCCCGCACCCGCTGGTCTGCAGCCGCCGGGTGAGCTCGTCGAACAGCGCCCCGCGGTTGGCGACGCCGGTGAGCGGGTCGGTGCGGGTCTGCTCGTGCAGCCGGGCCTCCCGGGCCCGCTCCTCGGTGACGTCGAGGCCCACGCAGGCGACCGCGTAGGGCCGCCCGTCGTCCTCCAGCAGGACGGTGTTGCGCATGGTGATCCGCCGCAGCTCGCCGTGGGCGGCGACCCAGTCGGCCTCCAGCGGGTAGGCCTCGCCGCTCTGCATCGCCGACCGCAGGGCCTCCTCGGCGTGGGGGACGTCGGCGGGGAGCACCCACACGTCGACGAACCGCCGGCCGAGCAGCGCGTCGCGGTCCAGCCCGGTGAAGCGCTGCATGGCGGGGTTGGCGAGCACGACCCGGCCGTCCGCGTCGACGATGCACAGCAGCGCGTCCACCGCCTCCACGAAGGCGTGCGCGAGCCGGATGTCCGGAGCAGCGGGGCTCGGGCCGCACGGGGGGGCCGGGCCTTCCTGCGCGGACATGGGGGCACGCTCCTGGCACTCGTCGGACGGCTCGGTACCGCGCCCGGGGCGTGACCATACGGCGCGGGGTCCCCCTCGGAAACCGTTCCGGATCTGCCCCGCCACCCCGCGTTGCCTAACGTGGCCGGGGTACGGGGAGACCGAGGGCGAAGGAGTCCGCATGCTGTCCGACAGGTCCGCACCAGTGATCCAGGCCACGCTGCCGGTCGTCGCGGAGAACATCCAGGAGATCGCGCGGCGGTTCTACGAGCACCTGTTCGGGGAGCACCCCGAGCTGCTCGACGGCACGTTCAACCGCGGCAACCAGGCCGAGGGGACCCAGCAGGTGGCGCTCGCCGGCTCGGTCGCGGTGTTCGCCAGCGCGCTGGTCAACCACCCGGACCGGCTGCCCGAGCACCTGATGAACCGCATCGCGCACAAGCACGCCTCGCTGGGCATCACGCCGGCGCAGTACCAGGTGGTGCACGACAACCTGTTCTGGGCGATCGTCGACGTCCTCGGCGACGCGGTCACGCCCGAGGTGGCCGCCGCCTGGGACGAGGTCTACTGGCTGATGGCCAACGCGCTGATCAACCAGGAGCGCGGCCTCTACAGCGCCCGCGGCGTCCGGCCCGAGACGGTCTGGCGGGAGTGGGAGGTCACCGAGAAGACCCCCGAGACCGACGACGTCGTCACCTTCAAGGTCAAGCGGGTCGACGACCGGCTGGTGAAGACCTCGCTGCCCGGCCAGTACGTGACGGTGCGCCCGGTCATGCCCGACGGCGTCCGGCAGCCGCGGCAGTACAGCCTCACCCGCGCCGACGACGGCGAGCACCGCCAGTTCTCGGTCAAGCGGGTCCAGGGGAACGGCAAGCCCGACGGCGAGGTGTCGAACCTCCTGCACGACGCGGTGGGCGTGGGCGACCGGCTGGAGCTCTCGGTGCCCTTCGGCGACGTCGTCCTCGACGACTCCGGGCGCCCGGTGATCTTCGTCAGCGCCGGCATCGGCATCACCCCGATGGCCGGGATGCTCTCCCACCTGGCGCACGCCGGCTCGGGTCTGGACGTCCGGCTGTGGCACGCCGATGTGGACGAGTCGTCGTGGGCGCTGCGGCAGCAGGTCGTCGACGACGTGCAGAAGCTGCCCAACGCCTCGGTGCACGTCTGGTTCGAGCAGGGTGCCGACTGCTCGCTGCCGGTCGCGGGCGTGCACGCCGGTCAGATGGACCTCTCGCAGGTCGACCTGCCGTCGGGCGCCGTCTACTACCTCTGCGGCCCGCTGCCGTTCATGCAGGCGGTGCGCAGCACGCTCATCGACCGCGGCGTCCCGGCCAAGGACATCCAGTACGAGGTCTTCGGCCCCGACCTGTGGCAGGCCGACCTGGACTGAGCTGAGCTGAGCGCGACGGGGGCCGGGCGGCGCTCCGCCCGGCCCCCCCTGCTCAGCGCCCCGCCGCAGCCAGCGTCGGGTAGTCGGTGTAGCCCTCCGGGCCCGAGGTGTAGAAGGTCCGCGGGTCGGGGTCGTTCTCCGGGTGTTCCCCGGCCCACCGCTCGACCAGATCGGGGTTCGCGAGCACCGGCCGGCCCACGGCGACGGCCTCGGCGTGCGCGGCGTCGATCAGCCGCACGGCCTCCTGGCGGGTGGTGACCGTGCCGAAGCCGCTGTTGGCGATCAACGGCCCACCGAAGCGGCGGCGCAGCTCCTGCACCAGGTCACCGGCGGGCTCGGCGTGCAGCACGCTGAGGTAGGCCAGGCCCAGCGGCCGCAGCCCGTCCACCAGGGCGCCGTAGGTGGCCAGCACGTCGGCGCGGTCGGTCTCCAGGGCCCCCTGGATGTTGTGCTCCGGGGAGATGCGCAGGCTCACGCGCCCGGCGCCCACCTCCTCGGCGACGGCGGTCGCGAGCTCCAGCACGAACCTGGCCCGGTTCTCCGGGCTGCCGCCGTAGACGTCGTCCCGCCGGTTGGACGCCGGCGACAGGAACTCGTGCAGCAGGTAGCCGTTGGCGCCGTGCAGCTCCACGCCGTCCAGGCCGGCGTCCACGGCGCGGCGGGAGGCGGCGACGAAGTCGGCGATCGTCGCGCGCGCCTCCTGGGTGGTCAGCGCATGCGGGACGGGGAAGGGCTTCTTGACCCCGCCGCCGACGTGCACCTGGCCGTCGATCGCGATCGCGCTGGGGGCGACGACGCGCGTACCGGTCAGCTCGGGGTGCGAGACACGCCCGCCGTGCATGACCTGCATGACGATCAGGCCGCCGCGGGCGTGGACGGCGTCGGCCACCCGTCGCCAGCCGGCGGCCTGTTCGTCGGTGACGATGCCGGGCTGCCCGGCGAAGGCGCGGGACTCGTCGTTCGGGAAGGTCCCCTCCGTGATGATCAGGCCGACCCCGGCGCGCTGCTCGTAGTGCTCGACGACGACGTCGCGGGGGATCGCGGCGCGGCCGGAGCGCATGCGGGTGAGCGGGGCCATGACGACGCGGTTGGCGAGCTCGAGCTCGCCCAGCCGCACGGGGGAGAACAGGTCCATGTGCCGCGCAACCGGCGGGCGCGCGCACGTGATTCCGCGGTGCGTCGTTCGTCACCCCCTGCCGGACGCGCGCGGGTCAGCCGGCGGCGTTACGCTCCACCGACGCCAGGGCGGCGGTGAACGCCGGCCGGTCGGCCCCCGGCAGGTCCGCGAGCAGCCGGTCGAGGGTCGCCACGTGGTCGGTGACCGCCTCGTCGACCAGCGCCTTCCCCGCCGCGGTCAGCTCGACGACCCCGTAGCGGCCGTCCTCGGGGTCGGGCCGGCGGACGACGAGGCCGCGCTCCTCGAGCCGCTGCAGCCGGTTGGTCATGGCCGCGGGAGAGAGCACGAGGGCGCGGGCGAGGTCCCCCGGCGACAGGCGGTAGGGCGCCGACGACCGCCGCAGGGAGGCGAGCACGTCGAACTCACCCCGGTTGAGGCCGTGGCCGCCCAGCGTCGCCTCGATCGCCCGCGACGCCGCCACGTGCGCCCGCGTCAGACGGGCGAAGACCGCCATCGACGAGGGGTCGACGTCGGGCCGCTCCGCCCGCCACTGCGCCACCATCTGGTCCACCGCGTCGCCTGCTCCATCCCGCACACAAAGAGTTTGACATCGAAATGATGAGCGAGCATGCTTTCGACGTCGAAACGATCCGTCGTTTCCGACACCGACCGGCACGGGGGACGACTCCCTGGAGGACGAGATGGCATCACCCCTGACGCGGTGGTACGACGCCCTGGCCGCGGGCGACCTGGCCCGCGCCGCCGAGAACCTGACCGAGGACACCGTGCTGCACGTGCCCGGCCGCAGCACCAACACCGGCACCTACACCGGCCGCGACGCCGTCCTGGCGTTCGTCGGCCACGCGGCGGAGGTGACCGGCGGGACGCTGCGGCTCACCGTCCACCGCGTCCTCGACGACGGCGAGTGGGGCGTGGCCCTGGCCACCTACACCGCCACCCGACCCGACCGCGACCGACCGCTGGAGAACAACCTGGCCCACGTCGCCCGGCTGCGCGACGGGCGGATCGCGGAGTCCTGGCTGCACAGCCGCGACCAGTACGCCGTCGACGAGTTCTGGGGCGACCCGGTGGCGCAGGAGGTGGCGTCGTGAGCCGCACCGCGGAGCGCCGCCGGCTGACCTGGCCGGCCGGCGAGGCCGCCGCGCTGGTGCTGGACTGGTCGCGGGACGGCGAGTGGCGCGCGGCGGTGACCCGGATGGAGGTCGAGCCGCCGGGCCGGGCCCGCGTCGGTCAGCGGATCACGGAGTGGCTGCGGTTCGGCGGCCGCACCTTCATCACCCCGACCACGATCACCGCCGTGGAGGAGTGGTCGGCGTCCTTCGCCGGCGGCAACGCCCAGGTCGCGGTGGAGGGGCGGCGCACCGTCGTCCCCGAGCCGGACGGGGGCTGCACCGTCGTCCTGGAGGTCGACGTCCGGTTGACCGGCGTGCTCGCCCTGCTGAACCCGGTCCTGGCGCCGGGGTACCGCCGCCGGCTGGCGAGCGAGGCCGACGCGCTGGTGGCGATGCAGCCGGTGGCCGGGTGACGGCCTCGACCGCGCGGTACGGCCGCCATCCTCGCGCTGTGCGGCGAGGACGGCGGTCGCGCGGCGAGGACCGCCTACCCCGTCAGCCGGCGAGGACGGCGTCCCGCTGCGCGATCCCGGCCAGCCGTGCGTACCGGCCACCGAGCGCCAGGAGCTCCTCGTGGGTGCCCTGCTCGACGACCCGGCCGGCGTCGAGCACCACGATGCGGTCGGCGTCGCGCACGGTCGAGAGCCGGTGCGCGATCGTGATCGTCGTCCGGCCGCGCGCCGCCTCGTCGAGGGCGGCCTGCACGGCGCGCTCGGTCTCGTTGTCCAGCGCGCTGGTCGCCTCGTCGAGCACCAGCACCCGCGGGTCGCGGAGCAGCGTGCGGGCGATCGCCAGGCGCTGCTTCTCCCCGCCGGAGAAGCGGTGCCCGCGCGCCCCGACCACGGTGTCGTAGCCGTCGGGCAGCGCGGCGATGACGTGGTGCACCTGCGCGCGGAGGGCGGCGTCGACGATCTCGGCATCGGTGGCGTCGGGACGGGCGTGCAGCAGGTTCTCGCGCACGGTGCCGTGCAGGAGGTAGGTCTCCTGGGAGACGACGCCGACGACCTGGGCGAGGTCGGCCAGCCGCTGGTCGCGGATGTCGACGCCGTCGATCAGCACCCGCCCGGTGGTGGGGTCGTTGAGGCGGGCCACCAGCGAGGCGAGCGTGCTCTTGCCCGAACCGGTCTCGCCCACCAGTGCCAGGGTGGAGCCCGCGGGCACGGTGACGTCGACGTCGTCGAGCGCGGGGCGGACGCCGTCGGGGTAGCGGAAGCCGACGTGGTCGACACGCACCTCGCCGCGCACCGCCGCCGGGTCGACCGGCACGGGGGAGGCGGGGTCGTCGATGTCGACGGGCAGGTCGAGGTACTCGAACACCCGGCTGAACAGGGCCATCGAGGCGGTCAGCGAGACGCCGATGTCGAGCAGCTGCATGAGCGGGCGGAACAGCGCGCCCTGCAGGGTGGTGAAGGCGACCAGGGTGCCGATGGTCATGCCGCCCGACGTCGCCGGCAGGCCCGCGGCCAGGTAGATCAGCGCCGGGATGCCGGCGAAGACGACGCTCATCGTGGCCATCCGCCAGCGGCCGGCGAGCTGCGAGCGCACCTCGAGGTCGACCAGGAACTCCGAGGTGCCCGCGAAGCGCTGCGACTGCGCCGGCCCGGCGCCGAGGGTCTTGCCGAGCAGGACGCCGCTGACGCTCAGCCCCTCCTCCACCTGGGAGTGCAGGTCGGCCAGGTGCCGCTGCCGCTGGGCGGTGAGGGTGCGGCGCATGCGGGCGACCCGGCGGGTCAGCCAGACGGCCGGCGGCAGCACGATCAGCGAGAGCAGCGACAGCCGCCAGCTGAGCACCACCATGGCCGCGACGGTGCCGATGACGGTGGTCGCGCTGGAGGCGAAGGAGGTGGCGGTCGAGGTGACCACCGACTGCATGCTGCCGACGTCGTTCATCAGCCGCGACTGCACCTCGCCGCCCTTGGTGCGGGTGAAGAAGCCCAGCGACTGGCGCTGCAGATGGGTGAAGACCGCCGTCCGCAGACCGTGCATGACCCGCTGGCCGACGGTCGTGCTCATCCAGGTCTGGACGACCCCCAAGACCGCGGTCACCACGGTGACGGCGAGCATCCCGCCGACGGCCCACAGCAGCAGGGGCACGTCCTGGCCGGGGATCGCCTCGTCGATGACCAGGCGGATGAGGAACGGGGTGGCCAGCGCCACGGCCGAGGACGCCACGATCAGCACGACGACGACGGCGAGCTGCCAGCGGTACGGGCGGAACAGCGCGGCCACCCGGGTCCAGCGCACCGGCGACCGCTCGAGCTGCGCGAGGTCGGCCGGATCGGGCCTCCGTCCGGAGCCGCCACCACCGCCACCACCGCCGCCGCCGCGGCCACCGCCGCCGGTCATCATCTCGCTGATGTCGCCACCTCCGTTGCTGAGGTTACCTCACTGTCCGGCAACCGCCGCACCGCCGCTACGATTCCCCCGTGGCGGACGACGGGACCGGTGAGCTCGGCGACCTGCTGATGCGCGTCGCCCGCACCCAGCGCCGCCGCTGGCGGGACGCGCTCGCCCCCTGGGAACTCTCTCCCCACCAGGCGCGGGCGCTGCGGGTGGTCTGCGAACGCGACGGCGTGCGGCTCTCCGACCTCGCGGAGGCGCTGCACATCGCGCCCCGCTCGGCGACCGAGGTGGCCGACGGGCTCCAGGAGCGCGGGCTGGTCGAGCGGACGGCCGACCCGGGCGACCGGCGGGCGGTGCTGCTGCGCGCCACCGACGAGGGCCGGCGGGTGCGTGGGGAGGTGGGGCGGGCGCGCGCCGCCGACTCCGCGGAGCTGTTCGCCCGGCTCGGCCCCGAGGACCGCGCCGCGCTGGCCCGGATCCTGCGAACCCTCGCCGAGTGAGGGATCGACCGAATGGCGTGACGCGTCGATCCGGGGGCCCATTCCGCCCCGCCGGAAAGGCGCTGACCGAGGGGATCGGCGACAGCGCAGCGAGCGTCCCAGCAGGGCGTATCCCGCGTCACATCGACGAGGAATGGTGTGCCATCTCACCATTCCTCCGATTCGAGCGTGCGGCGGATCACTTCGGAATCGGTGAACGGAATGCGATGGCGCGCCGATACTCGAGGAGAGCGGCGCCGAGGGGCGCCGGAGCAGGAAAGAGGATCGACACAGCATGACGACGTCCATCGCCCGGCACGGCGACCGCACCGCCGACGCCCCTGCCGCGGCGCGCGCGGGGGAGCGCTTCGTCCGCTCGCTCGTCTCCGTCGGCGCCATCGTGGTCGACGCCATCGAGGCCACCCGAGGGATGACCTCGGCGCACACGGGCGCCGACCGGCGTGCCGTGCTCGACCGCTTCGCCGCCGACATCGCGCGGGACGGCAACCGCTCCGCCGCCTGAGCGCCCGTCCCACCGCGACGACGCCCGCGGGCCGGTCCCCTGAGGGGACCGGCCCGTTCCTGTCTCAGCTCAGCCTGAATCCACCGACGTTGAGTCGGTGATCGGTGTGGCAACGGGAAGAGGGTGCTTCTGAGCTGGACGATCACGGTTACCAGGCCAAGATCGTCGCAGGAATCAGGAGCACCCTCTTGGTGCGAG
>NZ_JBJHAC010000032.1:0-41154 GCF_054050835.1 Blastococcus sp. SYSU DS0510
AGGACCTCCGGTGCTCGTGGAATGGGTGCCTTCGACAGCTCCACTCCACGCCCGGAGGTCCTCCCCGGACAAGACCTACTCAGATCTCGTCGTCACACGTCCTTGACCAACGTCTCCGGTCAGTACACCTAGCGAAGCGTGGCGATGGGACGGGAGAGGTTGAAACGTTCAGTCACCAGGGCGACCGTCCAGTGCCCCGCCGCTGGCGTCCTACCGGCGTCTCGCAAGCCGAGCCTCAACCGAGACATCGCCGGACACTGCAGGTGACGTCTCCTGCGACCAATCGGGGCACCTGTCCCGACAACGCCAGGCCGCCATGACCGCGTTCGCGGTGGTCTGCCAACGTTCCGCAAGCGCGTTGACGTGCCGGTTCGACCACGGGGGACATCCGCGCACGGACACGAACGCCGCCAACTGCAACCAGTTCGGGCCGAGGCACGTCAGTCGGAGCCTCTCTCGCCGGCGAAGCCGCAAACATCCGGTGTCTTTCAAGGCGGCTTCGGAGACACCCGTCAGGGTGCCGTCTCACATCGGAGGCTCGGCGGCGCACATCAACCGGGACGCATGGAGCCGCAGCCCTCACGAGCAGCGGGGCGCGCACATATCCTTGGGCCGCTGAGGTCCGTTTGCGGGAGATACGTCGTCAGCCCGGACCGGAGGCCGAAGTCGCTGGGCATACGCGTCATGGGCAACGTCTCTTCCCGCACCGTTGTGATCGTCACGGACGGCAGCTTCTCCGGCGGCAAGCTAACGACGCCGCCAAGTACGCATCCGCTTGTGCACCCCGGGTGACCTCACAATCCTCCGCCATCTGCAGCCGGCGGTTCACAAGGCTGCGGCTTCAGCCCCACGGCCCCACACCAGCGCGGCCCGACCGTCGCCACCCGTCATCTCACTCAGCAGCTCGGGCACGCGGGCCCTGCCGGACGCACCTGTGTCCGCGTCGGCAGCGCTGTACGCGCATGGGCGCGGGCGACCCGGACACAACGTCGGTGAGCACGGCCATTCGCCGGCAGACGTTACCGTCGCCTACCGACGTGCCTACGAGGTCATCGACGACACCCGCGCACCGCAGTCTGCGACCAGAGCGCCGGGCACCGCGAGAGACACCTGTCGGCCCGGGCACCAAAGCTCTACTGTCGGCGAGCGAAGAGGCCGCGCTGAGGAACACAGAGGCCAGCCTGACGTCCAGCAGAAGCAGCCTGCAGATCGCCCACAACAAGGCATGCGGTGACCGCTGCGCCCGATCAACTAGAAGAAGTCAATGCCGCCATGTCCCTTAGAGCTATGGCGGATTTCTTGCGCAGCCCTGACCGCAGCCTTTCCTGTGATCTCGGACTCGACTGTGGGCCTCGTTGTGTAAGCTGGATCCATATAGGGTGGTTCGAACCGCGCATTCGGTACCAGCTTCGCCACGCTACTAGCGACTTTTTCCGACTCAGCCCACAGTTCTTCGGGGCTGCTTTCAAGGTCGCCGGCGATACGATGAGCGCTTTCAGTTAGCGCAGCGGCCACATCTCGAACCTGCTGGCCCTTAGCACTGGGGATCGCTTCGGCGATAAGACTTGCCAACGCCTGTTCAAGGCTTAGCTCGGGCGCAGTCACGATGTTCCCTTCGTCCCGTCGAGAGCTCCGGTCATGAGCGTGAGGGCCGTCTTGCGAGCAGCTTTGGCGCGCGCGGCAGAGGGAAGCTCTGGCGCGAAATCCCCAGCCTGGAGAATCTTGTCCTTCCAGCGTAGTACTGCAGCTTCTGCCACTGACTCACCCCCTAGCCGCGAAATAATGTAGTCTACCATCCCGGTCAAACCCTCCGCTCGCGCTGCATCCAACTCTGGCGTTCGGGGCGAGAAGTTGCCGGTTGCGGTTATGGATGCGGCGGCTTCTCTCGCCGCCTCTCGCCGCACATCGGGAGGCAAGTGAGGTTCGAACCCAGCGGCTAGCAGGCTCTCCGTGAGGGAAGCGACGAGGCTCTCTTTCCGTGGGCCAGTACCGCCAGACCTGAACTCGGTCACGGAGCCTTCTCATCTTGGGCCGCGGGTTCCGCCGCCAATGCCGTCTTACGCCTTCCTTGCATCTCCTGCGTCAACTCCCTCTTGATGTCCTCCAACTGAAGTGGCCGAGCGTGTCGGAGTTGTTCTTCAACGAGGAGCGCGGCCACCGCGCCAATGGAGGCTGGTAGCAGCAGATAACCAAAAACGGCCAGCAGCGTGGACGGCACGTCGGCTCCCACGGCAGAGAATGGATCCTCAGTTCCCAACGTGATACTAAGCGCGTGCCCGAAGGACCCGGCTCTACGATCAAGGACGGCCGTAGCGAGATAAAGAACCAGCCACAGCCCTACAGCCAAGGCGCCGAGGGTCTGAGCCCACCACCGTGTTGGATTTTCGGCGCGCGCTGGCCATGGCCGTAGCATCAGAAGATCCCCTCCCCTCGCACCTCGACATATCGTCCAGACTCACCTCTCGTCAGCGCAAGACCGAAGGCCGCCGCGTCCACGCGCAGACCCGCCCCGCGGCGGCGGCGGCGAGAGGGTGTCGGCTCGCGTGGTCATCCCAGTAAGGAAAGGGTCGACGGGTCGGCCGTAGGCCCGCAGGTGGTGACGATTGCCGTCCCGACGGTGACCACCAGCGCAACCGCGCGACACCGAGGAATCAGCCGGGCCCTGAGCCGGGCGGCCAGCCGCTCGTCTTGACGACCGGGTGAGTCCTCTTGGAGTGGTGTAGGTCGGGCCGCTGGCCGAGGTGACCGGCTTGTCGGTGCCGGACGTTGAGGGCGACCGCATGAGGCCCTGTGAGAACCCGCCGAGGAACTTCCAGAAGCGGACACGCTCACCTTCCCTGGAGCCACCGCCCTACGGTAGGCGCTCTCCCGCCTTCCCGCTGGCGTAGTTGTCAACGACGGTCGAAAGTTGACCCCCTAGCGACGGGTGGGTTCCACGTCGGCGCCACAAATACCGCTCTGGCCGCGTAGACGGCCCGTCCCTGAGATGCGCCACCGGAGCGAAGCCCCTCCAACCCGACCTGATCCTCCCGCGAGGAGGCGATAGAGAGATGAGCCCGGCTCCCCACCCACCCGGCCGGTCCCCACCGCATCAGGAGTAACCCGGGAACACTCACGTCCTCGCGGCCGGCCATCCTGCCGCCGGGCCCTCGCACGTCCAGGTCGTTCGTCCTCGCCGCTACGCGGCTGCGGGCGCTCCACCTGGACCCGCTTCAGGCACCGCCGGCACCCAGTCAATTGCCGCGGGGGGCCGAAGTTAAGGCTGTTGACACCGGCCCCCGTCTTCATAGAGAGCGGCCCACTCTCGGACTGGTGCATCAGGCTGCCAGTGCAGCAGGCCAACCGTCCGAGGTCACCACGGGGAGGGTCACCAAAGGTCCCGGCGAAGCTGAGGACCAGCCCGGCGGCCACCAACGACACTGACTGGCGCTGGTCCGCCCGAGCGGCAAGCAACCGGCGCAGCTCTTGCCCATCGACCTCGAGCCGGTGGTGCGCAAGGCCGACGTCGCGCCGACGGAACACAGCCTCGATTGGGTCCTCGTCGACCGGGTTGGCTAGCCGTGCCAGAGACCGGCGGGCGTCCTGCTGGTCGCGGAGGACCAGCCGTGGACCAGCTCCTCCAACGATCAATCCGATGACGGCACACGCGGGTCCGAGGGCGGCGGCTAAAGGCACGCCGGCCAGTGTCCGACTGGACGCGGTGACCGGCGGCGTGGCGCGCCGCTTGGAGCCGCACGGCCGAGATCTGAGGCTGCCCTGCGCATCGCCCATAGCGGCCCATTCAGGGACACACCAACGGATGTGCGTTGGGCGTCGTGGTCGCTGGACGCGACGTGCCCGGCCTCAGGCGCCCGACAGAGCTATTTCGACGTCTCGAAGGTAGTTGGCCATCTCGACTGGAACCTCTGACGCATACATGCGGTTGATCAGAGTCCGCACCGAGAAACTCTTGCCTCCCAATGCCTGACTCTCTCGGGAAACCTGGGCGATCACATCTTTCGGCGGCACCACCTCGAAGCGTCGTTCCGGATCAGCCCAGATTGCGTCGAATTCCGGCAGCGCCTGCAGCATTACGGTCTTGGGGTCGATGTCCCGGCGCGCTTCCTGTTGTCGTCGCCAAACGTATGCCGCCTGCGCCGCGGTGCGCTGGTCCTCTATGGCGCCATCAAGGAGTCCCTTCGCAACGTCTAGGTCGAGGTGTGCCGCCCGACCTATCAAGGCGACATTTAAGAAGTAGCTCTCCAACTCCTTGCGTTGCCACACGTGCGCGCTTATCCCTTGATTCGCGAGGCCATCAACGAGCTCTTTCACGACTATGGCACTGCGGTGATCTCGGTCCAGCAGGACCATCGGCTTGACTGCATCGCCAAGGAGATCCTTGGTCAGCCACGCAAACGGCTCGACTTGGTGCCAGTTTTGATATCCCCCCAGAGGGATCACCGCCAGTCCCACCTCGCTAGCGATGCGAGCCAAGCCAAGCCTCTGCGCAACGCCTCGGATGAGTTTCATGTCCTCGCCCTCCACAAAGAGAGCAACCTTTGATCGAAGTGCGCGGGCGAGCGCTAGGTTGAAGCTACTACCAAGACTGCTATTGAGTTGAGCGAAGTCTGCTGTCTCTCGCACCTTCTTGGAACTGCGTCGGGATCGATCGATCCACGTGACTGCGTTGCGAGACGCCTCCGCAAGAATCTCGGGGGCATGGGTGGCTAGGACCACCTGGCAGCTTCGTTCCTCGAGCAAGGTGACGAGTCGACGCTGTAGGTCCGGGTGTAGGAATACGTCCGGCTCATCGAGCACCAAGACGTCATCTTGCCGATGGCGCCACAAATGGAATAGCAGTTGAAGCCAGACTTGAAGGCCGTCGCCCATCCAGTACAGTTCGCGCTTACCGGCACTGATCGCTTCGGTGACGTACACATCCAAGACGGCCTGGCCGGGGGCGTAGGTCTTCTCGACCTCAATGTCGGTTATCTCGGGAGTCCCAGCATACAGAAAATCGAGCAACTCACCGGCCTCATCTTCCTCATCTTCCTCAGCTTCCGCGAGCGCGTAGTGTAGGAGATTGCGGAAGTGGCGACTCGTTAGTCTCGTGCCCATGTGGATGTCTACATGGGTCTTAGTCAGCACCTCTTCGCGATGCTCGACACCGGACAACGTCGGTATCACACCGATGACAGGCGTTCCTTCACGGACCTGCTTCGCCATGCGGGCGAGCAAGCCAGGCGCTCGATCGATGTAAAAGAAGGCCAAATCATCCTCATCCTGCGGCCAGACCACACGAAGGCGGGACCCAGATTTGAAGGTCAGTTCGAAGCCCGCCCCCTCCTCCCTGAACTCGTGATGGACGTTCTCGCCGTTGAACCATGCGAGCTCACGGTTCGCCACGGTGTTCAGTGCATAGCCGAGAACTTGCCGTGGGGTGGACTCAAATACACTGTCGGTAAAGGTGGCACTCGGGCTTCTTTTGCGAGCATGGCGCAGAAGCCCGCTTGCGAGCCTGACGCATTGAGCGAGCGTTGACTTGCCTGCATTGTTTGGTCCGACGATGATCGTCGTTTTGCTCAGGTGAAGCGTAAATGCATGAAACCCTTTGTAGCGATGAAGTCGTAGTCGCTCGATCACTCCGTGAGGGTAGCCAAGTAGTCCGACAGCGGCGGGTGCCTGCCGCCGACCGCAGCTCAGGCTCGTGTCGCGTCGCCAAGCACGTCCGGGTCGGGTGTCCCTGACGCCGCCTTCAGGAACACCGAGAAGCTAGAGACGGTCCTCCTGCGACGCGTCGCTCGCGACCCGCGCACGCGCAGCAATCGGAGCCGATCCAGCCTTGCCGACTCCAAGATCACGAGGCATCACACCTTGTGCACCTCCGGTCTCCCGACTGGTGGTGACAGGTTTCTGGAGACTCGTCCGGAGGCTTGACGGTATGGGTACCAGCGGCAACCCCGGATACCACGCGCGACGGCGGGAGCGAGAGCGGCGACGGCGCCAGCAGGCTGAGCGCACGCCGCTGACGAAGGCCCGCTCGGACTCGGCAGCAGCGGACGTGGACGGTGCTGAGCGAAGGACCGCCGCGACGGTCTGCGGATGGTGCGGTGCGCCGATCACTCCGGGAAGCCGAGGCCCGATCCCGAAGTGGTGCTCAGCGACCTGCCGGCACCGCGCTTGGGAGCAGGCCAGGGCCGCTGCCTCCGGTCTGTCCGCGGTGGAGCTTGTCGAGCGGCGGGTGGAAGTACGGGTGCCTCTCGTGCCCACCCGCCGCGACTGGCCCAGGCTGCTCGGCGAGCTCGCCGGGCAACTTCACGACGGGCGAGTCTACGACCGAGACTTGCCGGCCCTGGCCCGGGCACTGAAGCCGGTACTGGAGGTCTACCGGAGGCGCGCCCACCTCACCGGCGCTCCGCACCTGTACTGATCCCGAGGGTCCAGAACAACTGCAGTAACCCGAAGGAGCCGCTCCGGCATGAGGCAGGGCCAACGCCCAGCGCGTCCGGCTGGGCAGGCACTGGAGATGTTCTGAAGGCCGCTCCTCCACGGTTGGACGGCAACCGTCACGCAGCCTTGCGCGCCTGATCCGGGAGATGTCGACATGGGTGACCCGCAGCCGTTCCGAGACATCATGGCCGCCGACCGTCTGCTCCTCACGCCAGAAGAGGCGGCGGAGGCCCTCCGGGTCGGCCGCACGACTGTGTACGCGCTCATGAAGTGCGGGGATTTGCGTCCCGTCCACATCGGCCGCAGCTGCCGGATCTCCCAGGCAGAGCTCGACCGCTACGTCCGCCGGCTTGAGGCTTCCCCGTCCCGTCCACATCCCTCGCCGGACGCCGCGTGAATCCACAGCGCGCCTGCCCATTACCCGAGCGCTCCAGGACACTGAGCCTTCGAAACAGCGCCGAGGGGTAGCGGATGGCGGGACGCGCCTCGAACGGCGAATCGACGATCTACCAGGACGCCGAGGGGCGCTGGCACGGCTACGTCTCCGTCGGCTTCACCCTCATCGGCAAGCCGGACCGCCGGCACGTCACCGGAAAGTCCCGGGCCGTGGTCGTCGCGAAAGTCCGCGACCTCGAACGCAAGCGCGACGCCGGCACCATCAACGCCGTCTCCACCCCGACCGTCGCCGACTGGCTCGAGCACTGGCTCACCACCATCGCTCCGCGTCGGGTGCGGCAGCGGACGCTGGAGAGCTACGAGTCCGCCGTCCGCAAGCACCTGATCCCCGGACTCGGACGGCACCGCCTCGACCGGCTGCGCCCCGAGCACCTCGACCAGCTCTACACCGCGCTCCTCGATGCCGGCTACTCCCCCGCCACCGTGCTGCGCCACCACCGCATCCTGTCCCGGGCGCTCACCGTCGCCGTCCAGCGCGGGCACGTTCCCCGCAACGTGGCCAGCCTGGTCGATCCGCCCGCCCAGAAGCAGAGCGACATCGCCACCGCCCTCGACCTCGGCGAGGCCCGCGCCGTGCTGCACGCCGCGACCGGCGTCCGCAACTCCGCCCGCTGGACCGTCGCCCTCGCCCTCGGACTACGGCAGTCCGAGGCCCTGGCGCTGCAGTGGAAGGACATCGACCTGCTCACCGGCACGCTGACGGTCCGGCGCAGCATCCACCGGGTTCGGGGCGGCGGACTCATCTACGAGGAGCCCAAGACCCGCCGCAGCCAGCGCGCGCTCGCCCTGCCGATGCTTCTCGTCGCCGAGCTGCACCGGCACAAGGCCGCGCAGCTCGGTGAGCGGATGCTGGCGGGCTCCGAGTGGCAGGACGAGGACCTCATCTTCGCCCAGGGCAACGGTCGGCCGATCGACAAGAAGACCGACCACGACGACTGGACCCGCCTGCTCCACGAAGCCGGCGTCCGCCACGTCCGCCTGCACGACGGCCGGCACACCGCGGCCACCCTGCTGCTGAGCGAGAACGTGCATCCGAGGGTGGTCATGGAGCTGCTCGGCCACAGCCAGATGCGCACGACGATGGACATCTACAGCCACGTCATGCCGGCGCTGGCCCGCGAGGCCGCCGACCGGATGAGCGCCCGGCTGCTGCCAGGTAGGGGTGGGCGAACTGCAACCACAACTGCAACCAGAGACGACTCAGGCCGTCCTCCAGATGGAGAACGGCCTGGTCATCGGGGTGGAGCTGAGGGGACTCGAACCCCTGACCCCCACACTGCCAGTGTGGTGCGCTACCAGCTGCGCCACAGCCCCGATCCCGGCCCGGCGTCCTTCCTCCGAGCCGGGAGCAACTGTACAGGGCGGGTCGGCACGACCGACGGAGGGGGTCGGTGCCGCGGATCGCGTGGCGGGCCCGTGCTCAGGCCTGCTTCATCTGGGCGACGCGCACGTGGTTGCCGAACGGATCGCGGAGGCCGAAGTCGATGCCGTAGGGCTGGTCGACCGGCTCCTCGGTGATCTCGACGCCGCGCTCCCGGAGCTCGGCGTGGGTCTTCCAGGCGTCGTCGCAGGTGAAGAAGAGGTGGCCGCCGGCCGCCCCCTTGCTCACCAGCTCGCGCACCTGGGCAGCGGTCTCCTCGCTCATCGCCGGGGCGCCGGGCTTCTCCAGCAGCACCGCGTGCCCGGGGTCGGTGGGCAGCGCGACGGTCAGGAAGCGCATCGGCCCGAAGTGCATGTCGGTCTGCACCTCGAAGCCGAGCTTACCGACGTAGAAGTCGAGGGCGGCGTCCTGGTCGGGGACGTAGATCTGGTTGATGGAGATGGTCGTCAGCATGGGGCGGACGCTAGGGAGCCGGGGCGGGGAACCGCTTCTCCGAAACTGCTCGATCAGTGGCCGGCCGGGCCCAGGCCATCGCGAAGCAGGTGGGCACCGGCGGCAGCGGCCCGCGACGCCGGTAGGCGCTGGGCGGCTCCCCGACGACGTCGCGGAAGACGCGGCTGAACGTGCCGAGGCTGGAGAAGCCGACCTCCATGCAGACGTCGGTGACGCTGCGGTCGCCGGTGCGCAGCAGGAACATGGCCCGCTCCACCCGGCGGCGTTGCAGGTAGCGGTGCGGGGTCTCGCCGAACGCGGTCCGGAACGAGCGGATGAAGTGGGCCGGCGAGGCGAGGGCGATGCGGGCCAGCGTCGGGACGTCGAGCGGCTCGGCGTAGTGGCGGTCGATGGCGTCCCGCGCGCGCAGCAGCCGCCGGTTGCTCTACTCGACGGCGCCGGCCACGGGGCGATCAGACCACGCGGGCGCCCGCGTCAGATGTGGACGCCGCGCGCGGCCAGCCACGGGATCGGGTCGATCCGCTTGCCGTCCAGGCCGCCCTTGTGCACCTCGAAGTGCAGGTGCGGGCCGGTGGACTGGCCGCGGTTGCCCAGCAGGGCGATGGTCTCCCCCGCCTCCACGTACTGCCCCGGGGTGACCAGGATCTTGTCCATGTGGCCGTAGACGGTGACATCACCGTTCTCGTGGAGGATGTAGACGGCCAGGCCGAAGCCGCTGGCCGAGCCGGCCCGCAGGACCACGCCGTCGACGGCGGCGTACTCGGGCGTGCGCATCGGCGCCGCGAGGTCGATGCCGTAGTGGAAGGTGCCCCACCGGCTGCCGTAGCCGCTGGTGAGCCGTGCGCCGGCGACCGGCAGGACGGCTTTGGGGCGCGCAGCCTCGGCGGCGGCGGCCGCCGCCGCCTCCTCGGCGGCCTGCCGCTCCGCCCGGGAGGCGGCGACCTCCTGCAGGCGCGCCTGGGCCTCGGCGACGGTGATCGAGGCCTGCGGCAGCACCTCGACGCCCTCCTCGGCGGTCAGCAGTGCGTCCTGGGCCGCCATCACGGAGGTGGCCTCGGCCGCGGGCGCGCCCTGCAGGCTCATGCCGGCCGCGAGGACGCCGCCCAGCAGGAGCGAGCTCAGCAGCAGCGCCGGGCTGCGCCGGGTCTGCGCCCGGGGCGCGCGCCGGCCCGCCCTCCGCTCGGCCGCCCGACCGGTCTGGGGGCCGACCGCCGCCAGCACCGCCGTGCGGGCCTCCGGGCCGATACCAGCGTCCATGCACCCTGTCCGTCTCGCGTTCCACCACGTGCGCACACCCATCGAAACATTGCGTGACGCATCCGTGACCAAGCGTCCGGCGCGTCCTCCGGGACACGCCGAGGCGAGCCGCACCACCTGTCCCGCGAACCCCACGAGTCACAGGGGTGAATGACACCCGTGTGTTTTCGACCCGCCTGTCGGGGCGCCGGACCGATCGACGATCATGGACGCGCAGCACGGGTTCGGGACGCGTTTCGAGTGCCCCGCAACGGGCATTTCCCTCACTCGGCGTGAAACATCCGCGCCGCTCCGGCGCCTCCGCATCTGCGACGCGGCGCCGGACCTCGTTGCGCGGCACCCGGTATCACCCGTGTACTGCTGACCCCCGGAGACCCGGAACCGGTCGGCAGTGCGCCGCGCTCAGGACAGAGAAGGAGGGACGCGATGTCACAGGCCGAGCTCCTGTCCCTGCGGGGACCCGCCGGGACGGCTCCGGCCGGGCATCCGGGGTCCTCCGTCCCGCCGGCCGCCACCGTGGGGGCGGCCGCCGAGGTGCACCCGCTGACCGACGCCACCCTGCCGCTGCACGAGGCCCAGCTCGCCGTGCCCACCTACGACCGATCAGCGCTCACCCCGGCCGTGGTCCACTTCAGCGTCGGCGGCTTCCACCGCGCCCACCAGCTCCTCTACTTCGACGAGCTCGCCGAGCGCCGGATCAGCGACGACTGGGGCGTCGTCGGCGTCGGGCTGCACAGCCGCACGATGAAGGACGCCCTGGCCCCGCAGGACCACCTCTACACCGTCGTCGAGCGCAGCCCCGACGGCGAGCGTGCACGCGTCGTCGGCGTCATGGTCGGTTACCACTTCGCGCCCGACGACCCGGCCGCGGTGCTCGACCTGCTCACCGACGAGCGCACGCGCATGGTGTCGCTGACCATCACCGACAGCGGCTACCGGGTGGACCCGCGGACCGGGCTGTTCGACGCCGACGACGTCGACATCCGCCAGGACGTGGCCGAACCGTCCTCCCCGCGCACGGTGTTCGGCTACCTCGTGGAGGCGCTCGACCGCCGCCGCCGGGCCGGGCTCGACCCGTTCTCCGTCGTCTCCTGCGACAACATGCACCGCAACGGGGACGCCGCCCGCGCCGCCGTCGTCGGGTTCGCGCGGCTGCGCGACGAGGTCCTCGCCCGGTGGATCGCCGACCGCGTGGCCTTCCCCAGCAGCATGGTCGACCGGATCACGCCGCACACGAGCGCCGACGAGCGGGCCGCGGTGGCCAGCCGTTACGGGGTCGACGACCGGTGGCCGGTGATCACCGAGCCGTTCTCCCAGTGGGTCATCGAGGACACCTTCTCCGCGGGCCGCCCCCCGCTCGACGCCGTCGGCGTGCGGTTCGTCCCGGACGTGGGCGCCTACGAGCTGATGAAGACCCGGCTCCTGAACGCCAGCCACTGCGCCCTCGGCTACCTGGGCTCGCTGGCCGGGTACGCCAGCCTCGACCAGGTGATGGCCGACCCGGTGCTCGCGGGCTACATGGCCCGCCTGATGGACGTCGAGGTGACGCCGCTGCTGCCGGCGCCCGACGGCATCGACCTCGCCGGCTACAAGCGCACCCTCCTGCAACGGTTCGCCAACCCGGCGATCGCCGACGGACTGCCCCGGCTGTGCCGGCGGGGCTCCACCAAGATGCCGCACCACCTGCTGCCCTCGCTGCGCCAGGCGATCGAGGAGGGGCGGCCGCACGGCCTGCTCACCCTCGCCGTCGCCGGGTGGTTCCGGTACCTGCGCGGCACGGACGAGGCCGGCCGCCCGCTGACCGTCGAGGACGACCTCGCCGACCGGCTGCAGGAGCTCGCCCGCGCCGGCGGCAACGACCCGCGCCCCCTGCTCGGCGAGACGGCGGTGTTCGGGGACCTCGGCTCCCGGCCCGCCTTCGTGGCCGACCTCGGAGCGGCCCTGACGGCCCTGGACCGCGACGGCGTCCGGGCCACCGTGGCCGCCCGCACGCCCGGCCCCGCCGCACCGCCACGGTGACCGCCTCCCCGCCCACCCCGTCCCCGAAGGGAGACAACCTGGTGCCGACCCTCCCGCCGGCGCTCGTCGAACAGGTGCAGTACCTGCTCTGCGATGCCGACGGCAACCTCTTCCCCTCCGAGGAGCCGGCGTTCGAGGCCTCCGCCGAGGTCACGAACGCCTTCCTCGCGTCCCTCGGCATCGACCGCCGCTACACGGCGGACGAGCTGCGCCACGCGGCCACCGGCATGAACTTCCGGTCCACCGCCCTGGCGCTGGCCACCGAGGCCGGAATCCCCGACGCCGACGTCGAGCCGTGGGTCGCCGAGGAGCGCCGCGCCGTCACCGCGCACCTCGGATCCACGCTGCGGCCGCACCCGCCCACACTCGAGGCGCTCGGCGCGCTCGCCGGTCCGCTGGAGCTGGCCGCGGTGAGCTCCAGCGCACTGTCCCGGCTCGCCGCGTGCTTCACCGCGACGGGGCTCGACGAGCTCATCCCGCCCGCGCGCCGGTTCAGCGCGGAGGACTCGCTGCCCACGCCAACCAGCAAGCCCGATCCCGCCGTCTACACGCACGCCTGCGCGGAGCTCGGCATCGCCCCGGAGCAGGGGCTCGCGGTGGAGGACGCCGTCGCCGGGGTGCGCTCGGCCGTGGGCGCCGGCTGCCCCACCGTCGGCAACCTGCTGTTCGTGCTCCCCGAGGAGCGGGCCGCCCGCGCCGAGGCCCTGCTCGCCGCCGGTGCGCTCGCCGTCGTCGATTCCTGGCAGGAGCTGGCCGACCTGGTGCTCGCCTGCCCGCCCCGCTCCCACGACGCCCTGAGGGGGGCCACCCAGTGAAGATCGTCTACGTCACCTTCCGCGGCCACTTCTCCGACAGCCCGCGGGCGCTGTACGAGGCCCTGCGCGCGCAGGGGACCCCGGCCGAGCACACCTGGTTGTCCGCGCCGCACACGCAGGCGGGCTTCCCGGCCGACGTGCGCACGGTGACCTTCGGCAGCCCCGAGTCGATCGCCGCGCTGGAGGCCGCCGACCTGGTCATCAGCAACGACCACATCCCCCTGGACTGGGAGAAGCGGCCGGGCGCCACGTACCTGCAGACCTGGCACGGCACGATGCTCAAGCGCATCCACAACGACGTGCTGTGGGCACCGGAGGGCCGGCTGGCCTACCTCGACCAGGACATCGCCCGGTGGGACCTGCTGCTCTCGCCGAACGCGGCCACGACCGAGCGGCTGCGGAAGGCGTTCGGGTACGGCGGCGCCATCCACGAGACCGGCCTCCCCCGGAACGATCTGCTGAGCAGCCCGCGCAGGGACGAGATCCGGGCCGAGGTCCGCCGCGACCTGGGCATCGCCGACGACCAGACCGTGGTGCTCTACACGCCCACCTGGCGCGACGACCTGGTGTTCGAGGGCAGCGGGGAGCGCGACTTCGAGTTCCCGATCGACCTCGACCGTTTCACCGAGCGGCTGGGCGAGGACCACGTGCTGCTGCTGCGGCTGCACAACATGGTCATGAGCCGGCTGGAGGTCGTCGACGGGTCGGCCGTCCGCGACGTGTGCAACCACCCGGACATCGCCGGCCTGTACCTGGCCGCCGACCTGATGGTCACCGACTACTCGTCGACGATGTTCGACTTCGCCATCACCGGGAAGCCGCAGATCTTCTACACCTACGACCTGGACCGGTACCGGGATCAGCTGCGAGGCTTCTACTTCGACCTCGCCGAGGTCGCGCCCGGTCCCCTCGTCGCCACGAGCGACGAGTTGATCTCGGCGATCGCCGACATCGACACCGTCACCGCGGAGCACGCCGGGCGCTACGCCCGGTTCCGCGAGACGTTCTGCCACCTCGAGGACGGCGGCGCCACCCGGCGCGTCCTCGACCTGATCCTCCCGACCGCAGCCGCGGCAGGGCCGACCACCAGCTCGAACTCCGAGGGAGATGATGTCCGTGCGGACCGGTGACCACGTCCTCGAGCCCGTCCGTCTGGGTGGATCCCCCCTGACGGCCCGCACGACCCCCCGACCGCCGCAGACGCCGTCGGTGCAGGTCGTGATCCTCGCCGCCGGCATGGGTACCCGGCTGGGCCGGCAGGACCCCAAGCCGCTGACCCGGCTCGACGACGGGCGCAGCATCCTGCAGCGCCAGCTCGAGGGCCTGCGCGCCGTCCTGGGCGCCGATGTGTCGATCACCGCGGTGGTCGGCTACCGCAGCAAGCGGATCATGAAGGCCGCGCCCGACCTCCTGTTCACGTACAACCCGGACTTCTCCGTGACCAACACGTCGAAGAGCCTGCTGCGCGGGCTCAGGACCACCCGCGAGGGGGGCGTGCTCTGGCTGAACGGCGATGTGGTGTTCGACCCGGCCGTGCTGGAGGTCGCGCTCCCGTTCATGGCGGCCGACCAGAGCTTCGTCTGCGTCGACACCAGCACCGTCGCCGAGGAGGAGGTCAAGTACACCCTCGACGGCGACGGCTGCATCCGCGAGCTGTCCAAGATCGTGCGCGGCGGGCTCGGCGAGGCGGTGGGGATCAACTACATCTCCTCCGGCGACAAGGCGACGCTCATCGAGCACCTCGAGGCCTGCTCGCACGAGGACTACTTCGAGCGGGGCATCGAGACGGCGATCGCCCGTACGGGCCTGCGCGTGCAGCCCGTCGACATCTCGGAGTACGCCGCGGTCGAGGTGGACTTCGAGGGCGACCTCCAGCGGGCGAACACCCTGTTCGGCGGCGGGCCGGCGAACGTCGTCGCCGAGATCGCCTGACCGCGCGGGAACCGCCGTCAGGCCGCCGGCACCGGCCGGTCGACGGCGGTTCCCGCGGGCGCCGGCGAGGTGTCCCGGAACCGGCGCACCGCCGCGATCCCACCGGCGACCAGGCCGACGCCCAGGGACGCCAAGACGCCCACGGCCAGCCGCGCCAGGGGCTCCGGGCCGGCCGACAGCACGTTCGCCGACCACAGCACGTCGACGTCGGGCAGGCCCTGCACCAGCAGGAGCCACCCGGTGACGACCGCCAGCAGCCCGGTCATGGCGCCCTGTCCCCGGCGGGCGGCCCGCAGCCCGAGGACGGCGCACAGCAGCGCGGCCCCCGCCGGCAGGAGCGCGGAGACGACGGCGCCGGTGTGGGAGCCCACGGTGACCGGCGGCTCGGGCGTGGCCACCGCGTGCCAGAGCGCCGCGAGCGCCCCCACACCGAGGAGGACGCCCAGGGGCAGCGGCGTGCGGGCGAGCAGCCCCGCCGCCGCCGCGGCCAGCACCAGCGCGACCACCGGCGGCCACACCAGCCACGGCGACGGCGGCGGGCTCCAGGTCAGCACACCGGCGACCTGGGCCTCCGTCCCCCCGTGGCTCAGCGGCACGACCCACTCCGAGACGAGGTGCTCGCGGGTGGGGTCGGCGGCGACCTGCGGCGGCAGCACGCCCTCGCTCATCCAGTGGGTGCGGTGGTCGTGCCAGACGTAGGCGGGCTCGGTGGAGACCTGCTCCCAGTCGGGCGCGGCCTCCGCGTCGGCGGAGGCGGGCAGCGCCGTCCGCCCGTAGCGGTCGAGGTTGATCCAGGTGGCCGGGCTGTTGGCGTTCCGCCAGACGCCGTCGGGGCCGATCCGCAGGTAGGGCTCGTCGGAGTAGCCCGGGACCAGCACCTCGACGTCGGTGGTGTTCACCAGCTCGAGCTCGTCACCGAACTGCAGCGACCGCACGCTCACCCCCGGCAGCTGCGGGGTCACCGCCACCACGCGGGCGTCGAAGTCGCTCCCGGCCGCCCCGCCGCCGACGTGCGCCGACGCCGGCCCGGCCAGGGCCAAGAGCGCCACCACGGCCGCCAGGACCGCCAGCAGCCGGCCGGGGCCACGGCTCACGCGCCCGCCACCACCTGGAGGTCCTCGGCGATGTCCTGGTGGGTGTTCCCGGCGTCGAACGCCACGTGCGCCTCGTCGTCGCCGCCGTACAGGAGCAGCAGCGTGGAGTGCAGCCGGCCGTCGTCCTCGGCCTGCGGCACCCCGGCGGCGAGCTGCGCCTGCTCCACCGCCCGCTGGTCGCCCGTGAGGCCGACGAACGAGGTGGGCAGGTCGGCGTCGAAGCGGTCGAGGTACTCCCCGAGCACCTCCGGGGTGTCGGTCGCCGGGTCGGTGGTCACGAAGACGACCTGCACCTGCTCGGCCAGCGCCGGGTCGACACCCCGCAGCGCCACCGCGACGTCGGCCATCGTGGTGGGGCAGATGTCGGGGCAGTTGGTGTAGCCGAAGAACAGCATCGTCGGGCGACCCGCGGTGTTGGCCCGGAAGTCGTACTGCGCACCGGTGGTGTCGGTCAGCGTGAACGACGGGCGGCGGTAGGGCTCGGTCAGGTCGAGCCCGGCGTACCGGTCCTCGGCGCCCTCCACCACGGCCGCGGCGAGACCGGAGCCCGAGTGGTCGTGGTCCTCGGCGGCGTCATCCGCCGAGCTACCGCAGCCGGTGAGCAGCAGGCCCGCGGTGAGCAGGAGCGCCGGTGCGGCCCGGCGGGGACGTCGGACAGCGGGAGTCACGAGGACACGGTACGTCGGGAGGCGCGGACGCCGAGGACGACACCGGCGAGCGCGGTCATCAGCGCGAGGATGGAGAAGAAGAGCGCGAGGGCGCTGGGGTCGGCGGTGTGCCCGGCGTGCTCGTCGGCGGCCACCGCGACCTCGCCGTCCGCGGTGTCCTGCCCGCCGTCCGGGACGCCGGCGGCCAGCGACAGCACCGGGGCGGGGCGCTCGGGCTCCGCCTGGCCGGCGAGCGTGGGCTCGATCCAGGCCGATTCGCTACCGTCGCTGTAACTCTGCACCGCCGGGTAGCTGACCTGCTCCGACTCCGGGAACGGCCCGCCGGAGAGCGCGAACTCCTGGAACTGGCCGGGGGCGATGCCGACGCCGTCGGTCGCGCGGTACTCCACGACCGCGACGTACGAGCTGATCTCCCGGCCGTGCACCTCGACGGGCTCGGCCAGCTCGGCGGTCTCCGTGGTGATCGTCCAGCCCGGCACCGGCTGGGCCCGCAGCGACCCCATCGCGGCCTCCTCGGGGATCTGGATCCGCAAGGCGACCGTGCCGGCGGTGTCGCTCTCGTTGGGCACCCGGAAGGTCAGCTTGCCGAACCCGCCGGGGGCGGCGTCGCTCGAGGAGACCGTGACGTGCGCGGCGGCCGGGGTGGCGAGGACCACCGCGGTGAGGACGGCGAGCAGCACGGCCGCCGTCCGCCCGAGCAGACGGGTCGAGGACATGGATCTCCTTCTCGGGGGGGGGGGCGGCCGGACCGCCGAGGGCGGTCAGCGCACGGGGAAGTCGGTGGCCGCGGTGAGCGCGGTGAACTCGTCGAGCCGGACGGTGGCGGTCAGCGTCCACGTGCCCGCGCCTGGGATCGTCATCCCGTCGCCGATGAAGTGGCCGGGGCCGCCGGGCTGCAGGTCGACGTCGAGCGGGCCGATCTGCTGGCTGCGCTCGGTCAGCGTGACCCGGATCTCCGCCGGCTGGGTGAGCCGCCCGGCGTCGTCGAAGAGGTAGAGGTGCAGGGAGTTCTCGCCCGGCCGCGCGGGGTCGACCTGCACCTGCAGGCTGCCCGACGCGGCCCCGGAGCTGCCCTGCAGGGGCAGCACGACCTCCACCGGCTGGGCCAGCGCCGTCCGGGCCGGCGGGGTCGCGACGAGCACCGCCGACAGCGCGAGGACGACCGCCGCGAGCACCGCCTCCACGAGCAGCGAGCGGCGCAGCGCCGGCAGGTGCTCGGCCGCGGCCTCGGCCTGCAGCCGGTCGCGCTCCGCGGCGGCCTCGACCTCCTCCGGAGCGGGCTCGGTCCGCTCCGGCGCGACGCCCGACGCGAAGGCGTGCACGGTCGCCGTGCGGCGGCGCGGGGGCCGGCGGACGCCCAGCCGCTGCTGCACCCACACGCGGGAGATCCCGGCCGCGGCCAGGATGACCACGACCAGCAGCAGCTTGGCCGCGAGCAGCCGGCCGTACGTCGTCTCCACGAGCGCGACCGGCGAGGCGACCTCGCGCACCGATTGCACGACGCCCGACACGACGAGCGCCACGACGGCGCCGAACGCCAGCCGGGAGAACGCCGGCAGCGCGGCCGCCGCCCCGCCGGGCCCGGCTCCCGGCCGGACCGCGGCGGCGAGCAGACCGGCGAGCCCGCCCAGCCAGACCGCCATCGCCGCCGCGTGCACCGCCGCGACGAGCACGGCCAGGACCGGCCACGGGCCGGCGACCGGGTGGCCGACCGCCGCGGTCGCCAGCACCAGCCCGCCGCCGAGCACCACCACCGCGACCGTCGTCCCGCGCCCGGTCGCCCGCCACGCCCGGCGCAGCGCCAGCAGCAGGGCGACGGCCAGGGCGGCGCGCGCCAGCGCGGCCCAGCCCGCCCCCGACTGCGCCGTCGCGCCCATCAGCGCCGGGTCGGTGATCCCGCCCAGCCCGGTGCCCGCGGCGTAGGGGCCCTGCAGGAGGAACCCGGCGAGGGCGGAGACGGCGACGGCCGCCGCGCCACCGAGGGCCATCCGCCGCAGCCGCTCGGCCGCGCGCCCGGCGGGCCAGCAGACGGCGACCAGCACCGGCACGCCGATGGCCAGGGCCAGCCCGGCGTACCCGGCCCAGCGCGTCACGGGCAGCAGCGCCCCGACGACCGGGTCGGTGGCGGCACCGGCGTCGGCGGAGCCGGTGGCCAGGAGCTCGCCGTCGCCGACGGCGAAGGAGAAGGCGCCCGAGACCGGGTGCGAGTCGGCCGAGATGACGCGGTAGGTGACGAGGTATCCGCCGTCGGGCAGCCCGCCACGCAGCGGGATGGTGACGACGTCGCCGTCGACCGAGGCGTTCCCGGCGTCGACCCGCTCCTGGCCGGCGCCCAGCACCCGCGCGTACCCGGCGCCCAGCGACACCCCCTCGCTGAACCGGAGGGTCACCTCACCGGGCGCCTCCTCGATCGAGGCGCCCTCTCCCGGCGTCGTGGAGACCAGCGTCGCGTGCGCGGCGGCGGGGCCCGCCGTGCCGATGCCGGCGCCGAACCACGCGGCGACCAGCAGCGCGAGCAGGAGGAGGGTGCGCCTCACGCGGTCACCCGTCGGTCGGCGACCACGGCGGCGGGACGACGGCGGCGGCCGCGCCACGCGACCGCCGCGACCAGGAGGGTGCCGGCGAGGAGCAGGAGGTGGGCCGCGGCCCGGTCGGCGTGCACGTGCCCGGCCTGCAGGTCGGCGAGCGTCACCGGCACCAGCAGGGCGACGAAGGACCCCAGGAAGGGCAGCGCGCCCGAGGCCAGCCGCGGACCGGCCGCGACGGCGAGGAAGGCCGCGGCCAGTGCCAGGTTCCAGGCGCCGCTCTCGCGGGCCATGTGCACCGGGGCGCTCATCGCGCCCGCGCCGGAGGCGAGCAGCGGCCACGCCAGGGCGGCCTGCGCCACGCCCACGGCCAGCAGTGCCAGGCGCAGCGCCGTGCCGGCCAGCCGGGCGCGCGCGGCCGTCCGGGCGCCGGGCAGCTCGCGGGGCAGGGCCCGGAGGACCGCCGCGGTGAGGTCGGGCACCTCGGGGGCCGGGGCCAGCCGCGCACGCCGGGTCACGCGCTCGGCGGCGGCCGCCCAGCCCGCGCAGCCGGCGCACGCGGCCAGGTGCGCGTCGAGCTCGGCGGCGGGCACGCCGGAGGGCTCGCCGTCGAGGCGCGCGGAGAGCGCCTCGCGGCAGGAGGAGCAGGACATGGGTCATTAGTCTCCTCCGGGCGGCGTCCGGTTCCCGCCTCCCCCGGACTTTCCCGTGACACCCTGGGAAGGACATGGACGACCTGGCACGCGTGGCCGCGGACGCCGCCGACGGCGATCCGCTGGCTGCGGCCACCCTCGTGCGGGAGACCCAGTCCGACGTCTGGCGGCTCTGCGCCGCGCTCGGCGACCGCGCCTCGGCCGACGACCTCACGCAGGAGACCTACCTGCGGGCGTTCGGCGCGCTGCACCGCTTCGAGGGCCGGTCGTCGGTGCGCACCTGGCTGCTGGCGATCGCGCGCCGGGTCTGCGCCGACGCGCTGCGCTCCCGCCGCCGACGCCGGCTGACCCTGGTCCGGGAGCCCGCGGACCTGGAGCAGCTGGCCCCGTCGGGCGCCGCGGACGCCGTCGGCGAGAGCGCCGCGGTCGCCGACCTGCTGGCCCGCCTGGACCCCGACCGGCGCGAGGCCTTCGTGCTCACCCAGCTGCTCGGCCTCCCCTACGCCGAGGCCGCCGAGGTCGCCGGGTGCCCCGTCGGCACCATCCGCTCGCGGGTCGCGCGGGCGCGCGCCGACCTCGTGGACTCCCTCGCCCGGGTGAGCGCGGACCCGGGCCGGAGCGAGACCGCCCGCAGCTGACCGCGGGCCGCGTGGGCCCGTCCGCCACCCCCGTCCCATCCACCGGGACCGGCCATGCGTCTAAGTGCATCGATCTGGTAGACATTGCGCCGTGACGCGGACGACGATGCTGCTCCTGGTGAGCCGCCGGCACGTCGACCTGCTGCGCGTCTGCACCGCCGCCTGTCCGGGCTGCTGATTCCTCCCCGCCATCCCTGCGGGACCCGTATCGTCCCCCTCCACGCGGTCGCCCCTGCGCGCCCGCGCCCGTGAGACCCGGAGTCAGAGCCCCGTGAAGACCCTGATCCTGCTCGCCCTCGCCGGCCTGGGCGCCCAGCTCGTCGACGGCAGCCTGGGCATGGCCTACGGCGTCACCTCGACGACGCTGCTGCTCGCCATCGGCACCAACCCGGCGGCGGCGTCGGCGACCATCCACCTGGCCGAGATCGGCACCACGCTCGCCTCGGGGCTCTCGCACTGGAAGTTCGGCAACGTCGACTGGAAGGTCGTCGCGCGGGTGGGCCTGCCCGGCGCCGTCGGCGCGTTCGCCGGAGCGCACTTCCTGTCCGGCCTGTCGACCGAGATCGCCGCCCCGGTGATGTCGCTGATCCTGGTCTCGCTGGGCGCGTACATCCTGGTGCGCTTCACGCTGCGCGGCATCGACCGGCGCAACGTGGGCAAGCCGATCCGCAAGCGCTTCCTGGGCCCGCTGGGCCTGGTCGCCGGCTTCGTCGACGCCACCGGTGGCGGCGGCTGGGGCCCGGTGGGCACCCCCGCACTGCTGGCCAGCGGCCGGATGGAGCCGCGCAAGGTCATCGGCTCGATCGACACCTCCGAGTTCCTCGTGGCGCTCGCCGCCAGCGCCGGCTTCCTGCTCGCGCTGGGCTCCCAGGGCATCGACCTGATGTGGGTCGCCGGGCTGCTCGCCGGCGGCCTGGTCGCGGCCCCCATCGCCGCGTGGCTGGTGCGGCACATCCCGCCCCGGCTGCTGGGCTCCCTGGTCGGCGGGATGATCGTCCTCACCAACGCCCGCACCCTGCTGCGCAGCGACTGGATCGACGCCGGGGCCACCGTCAGCGCCGTGGTCTACATCGTCCTCGCCGCGGTCTGGGTGCTGGCCGTCGTCCACTCCTACCGGCAGTACCGGCGGGACACCGCGGTCGAGTCGGCCGACGCCGTCGCCGAGGTCGCCGAGCGCAACGACGTCATCGCCGACGTGCCCGCCGAGGAGCCCGTGGGCGCCGGCCGGCCCAGCGCCCCCCGCGACTGAACACCCCCACCGGTGGTGGGCTGGGATCAGGGGACCTGATCGTGCGGTGTCCTCCCTCACCGCGCACCGTGAGGGAGGACGCTCGATGATCAGGTCAGCTGATCATCGCGAGGAGGACAGGCGTACCCGCGGACCCCGCCCAGGGCGGAACCGCGCTACACCGCGCGGGACCCCTGCATGGTGGGCACCTGCGGGAGCGGCGTCGAGCGGGCCGCGGCGAGCACCATCTGCGGGGAGGACGGCAGGCCGCGCCGGGTGCACAGCCGCAGCGCCCGGGCGCCGGTGAGGACGTCGGTCTCCGGGGGGACGACCAGCAGGTCGGCGCGGCGGTTGCCGCCGGCCCAGGTGAGGCAGACCACCTGCGGGTCCATGCTGCGGAAGCCACCGGCGCGCACCGTCCGGCCCAGCACCTCCAGCTTGCGGGGCGCCGGCTCCCACGCGTCCAGGGGATAGGTGAAGCGCTCCACCCGCACCCCGCGCCGCTCCAGCGCCGCGATCAGCTCGGGGAGCTCCACGGCGAGGTCACGGCTGCGCGGGAACCACGCCCCGTCGAAGGCCGAACCACCCGACCCCGCGTCCGCGCGCAGGCTCACCCGGACGTCGATCCCACCCCGGAAGCCATCGCTCGCCGGAACCGTACGGGTGATCGTCGCCATGAGCGTCGGCCGCCTCTCGTCCACTCGTCCCCGGGCCACGGCACATGGCCCCGAGGAGAACGTAGGCGCGTCGACACACCCGTCCCGGGGACCACACGACGGGCGCGCCGCGCTTCCCCGGCCGGTCATCACGATTCGTGACCTTACGACCACGCCGCTGCGCCTCGCGGGCCCGGACAGCGCTCTGCCCCCGAGTGCCGGAGCAGCCGGGGGCAGAGCGTGCGCGATCACTCCCGCCGGGCGGGAGGGCGGCTCAGCTGGGCTTGGGCTTGCGGTTCTTGGCCTTGCCGCGCTCGGTCTGGTCCAGCACGACCTTGCGGATGCGGACGCCGGCCGGGGTGACCTCCACGCACTCGTCCTCGGCGCAGAACTCCAGCGCCTGCTCCAGGTTCAGGATCTTCGGCGGGATCAGCCGCTCCAGCTCCTCGGAGGTGGACTTGCGCATGTTGGTGAGCTTCTTCTCCTTGGTGATGTTCACGTCCATGTCGTCCGGACGGGAGTTCTCACCGACGATCATGCCCTCGTAGACCTCGGTGCCCGGCTCGACCATCATCGAGCCCCGCTCCTGCAGCGAGAACATCGAGTACGTCGTCGCCACGCCCTGGCGGTCGGCGACCAGCGAGCCGGTCGGCCGGGCGCGCATGTCACCCATCCACGGCTCGTAGCCCTCGAGGTTGTGGTTCAGGACGCCGGTGCCGCGGGTCTCGGTGAGGAACTCGGTGCGGAACCCGATGAGGCCGCGCGAGGGGACGATGTACTCCATCCGCGCCCACCCCGTGTCGTGGTGCACCAGGTTCTCCAGCCGTGCGCGGCGGACCGCGAGTGCCTGGGTCAGGGTGCCGACGTACTCGCCGGGGACGTCGATCGTGACCCGCTCGACCGGCTCGTGGAGCTTGCCGTCGATCTCCTTGGTGACGACGGTCGGCCGGCCGACGGTGAGCTCGAACTCCTCGCGGCGCAGCTGCTCGACGAGGATGGCCAGCGCCAGCTCGCCGCGGCCCTGCATCTCCCAGGTGTCGGGGCGGTCGGTGGGCAGCATCCGCACCGACACGTTGCCGACCAGCTCCTGGTCCAGCCGGTTCTTGATGAGCCGGGCGGTGAGCTTCTTGCCCGACTTGCCCGACAGCGGCGAGGTGTTGATCCCGATCGTGATCGAGATCGACGGCTCGTCGACGGTCAGCGGCGGCAGCGGGCGCGGGTCGTTCGGGTCGGCGAGGGTGTCGCCGATCATGATGTCCTCGATGCCGGCGATGGCGACCAGGTCGCCGGGGCCGGCGCTCTCGGCCGGGGTCCGGGTGAGGCCCTCGGTGACGAGCAGCTCGGTGATCTTGACGTTCTTGATGGTGCCGTCGGTCTTGCACCAGGCGACCTGCTGGCCACGCTTCATCTCACCGGAGTGGATGCGCAGCAGGGCCAGCCGGCCCAGGAACGGCGAGGCGTCGAGGTTGGTGACCTGCGCCCGCAGCGGCTCCTCGGCGTCGTACTCCGGCGCCGGGATGGTCTCGAGCAGCGTCTTCACCAGCGGGCCGAGGTCCGGGCTGTCGGGGACGGTGCCGTTCTCCGGGCGGTTGAGCGACGCCTGCCCGGTGCGGCCGTTGCAGTAGACGATCGGGAACTCGAGCGCGTCGACGTCCAGGCCGGTGTCCTCGAGCAGCTCCATGAACAGCTCGTAGCTCTCGTCGACGACCTCCTCGATGCGGGCGTCGCCGCGGTCGGTCTTGTTGACCGCGAGGATGACCGGCATCCCCTTGCCGAGCGCCTTGCGCAGCACGAAGCGGGTCTGCGGGAGCGGGCCCTCGGAGGCGTCGACGAGCAGCACGACGCCGTCGACCATGGAGAGGCCGCGCTCGACCTCGCCACCGAAGTCGGCGTGGCCGGGGGTGTCGACGATGTTGACGACGACGGGGTTGCCGTCCTCGTCCGCCAGGCGGATCGCGGTGTTCTTGGCCAGGATGGTGATGCCGCGCTCGCGCTCGAGGTCCATCGAGTCCATCACGCGGTCCTGCGTGGAGTCGTTGTCCGTCCCCTCGCCCTTGGCGCGGCCGAGCGCGCCGGCCTGACGGAGGAGGGCGTCGACCAGGGTCGTCTTGCCGTGGTCGACGTGGGCGACGATCGCCACGTTGCGCAGGTCGTTGCGGGTGGGCATGCGGAAGGGCACCTCAGGCAGGTCGGGGGCGCCGCGCGGACGCGCGCGGGCATCAGGTCAACAGCAACCGGAGCCGCGACCTTCCCTCCACTCTAGGTGCTCAGCGGGCGGGCGCCGTCTCCCGCGAGCGGTCGACCACCCCGAAGGTGAGGCCTGCGGCGACAACAGTGACCAGACTCACGGCGAACCAGGCCGGGAACCCGGCGCCCAGGGCCAGCACGTGGGCGAGCACGAAGGCGCCGACGTAGAGGGCGGCCAGCCCCGCGGTGACGGCGGGACCGCGCCGGCGGGCGGCGATCCAGGCGGCCCCGACGCCGCAGACGGCGAAGACCGCCCCGCCGAGCGCGCGGATGCCGGTGCCCTGCGCGATCCCGAAGCCGGCGGCCAGCCCGACGGCGACCAGGAGCGAGGCGGGGACGCGGGCGAGAGCGGAGGTCGACATGTTCCCCAGTGTCCCTGTCGACGAGTCGACCGCGCCGCCACCTGGCAGGGTCGCGGGCGTGCTCGCACGGACCCGCCTCCTGACGTTCGACGACGCCCCTGCGCTGACCCGGCTCGTCGTCGAGGACCGGGAGTTCCAGGCGCCGTGGGAGCCCGCCCGCGACGAGCGGTGGTACACCGAGGCGGGCCAGCGGGCCGACGTGCGGGCCGCCCTGGAGCGGCACGCGGCCGGGCTGTCACTCCCCTGCGTCGTCCTGGACGACGACGATGCCGTCGCCGGGCGGGTCACGCTGAACAACGTCGTCCGCGGCGCCTTCCAGTCCTGCAGCCTGGGCTACTGGGTCGCCTCGGCCGCCAACGGCCGGGGGCTGGCCACCGGCGCGGTCGGCGAGATGCTGCGGCGGGCGTTCGGCGACCTGGGCCTGCACCGCGTGGAGGCCGGCACGCTGCTGCACAACGCCGCCTCGCAGAAGGTGCTCGAGCGCAACGGGTTCACCCGCTACGGGCTGGCGCCGCGCTACCTCAGCATCGCCGGCCGGTGGCAGGACCACGTCCTGTTCCAGGTGCTCGACCCCGCGACGCCGTAGCCGTCCGGGACGTGCAGGAGGCCCCGGACGGCGAACCGTCCGGGGCCCCGGCGACGTGCTGGAACGGCCCCTCTGCAGGGTCCCGCGGCGAGCCTGCGAGGCGCGGGGGGCAGAGGGGTCCTTTCTCAGGCGGTGCGGAGCACGGCCTCGATCTCGAGCTCGACGTTGATCTTGTCGCCGACGACGACGCCGCCGCCGTCCATCGGCATGTCGATGTCCACGCCGTACTCCTTGCGGGAGATCTCGGTCTTGGCGCTGAAGCCGACGCGGGTGCCGCCGTAGGCGTCCGGGCCGAAGCCGTTGAGCTCGAGCTCCAGGACGACGGGCTTGGTGATGCCCTTGATCGTCAGGTCGCCCTCGACGGTCCAGTCGGCGCCGTCGGTCTTCACCGCAGTGGAGCGGAAGGTCATCTCGGTGTGGTTGCCCACGTCGAAGAAGTCGGCGGAGCGGATGTGCGCGTCACGCTGCTCCTGGCGGGTGTCGATCGAGTCCATGTTCACCTGGGCGGTGACGCGGGACTGGGTCGGGTCCTCGGCGGTCACGATCTCGCCCGAGAACTCGCGGAAGTAGCCGCGGACCTTGCTCACCATCATGTGGCGGACCGAGAAGCCCACGGTGGAGTGGCTCGCGTCGATGTCCCAGGTGCCGGCGATGTAGCCGGGGATCTGGACGGTGGTGGTGCTGCTGCTGCTGGTCATGGTGTCTCCCTTGGTCCTGCGGGGTGGGTCTCCGCCGACAGCGTAGTTGAGCGCTTGACTATTCCGCCAGTATTCTGAGGGCATGACCACGTCGGTGTCGCCGGAGTCCCTCCCCGCGGGTGAGCCGCGGTGGCTCGACCCGGAGGAGCAGAAGGCCTGGCGCGCCTGGCTCTACAGCGCCCAGCTGCTGCTCGACCGGCTCGACCGCGAGCTGAACCACCGCACCGGGATCTCGCACGCGTACTACGAGATCCTCGTCGCTCTCTCCGAGACGCCCGAGCGCATGATGCGGATGAGCGAGCTGGCCGACCGGTGCCTCTCGTCCCGCAGCCGGCTCTCGCACGCGGTCTCCCGCCTGGAGGAGCGCGGCTGGGTGCGCCGGCAGGTGTGCGCCGAGGACGGGCGCGGCCAGCTCGCCGTCCTCACCGAGGAGGGCTTCGCCGCGCTGGAAGGCGCGGCGCCGGTGCACGTCGAGGGGGTGCGCCGCGAGCTGTTCGACCAGCTCTCCCCCGCCCAGGTGGTCGCCATGCGCGACCTCGGCGAGACGCTGCTGCGCCACCTGGACGCCTCCCGCATCCCCTGACCCGGCCCGCCGGATCCAGCCGGTCGGGGCGAGATGCGCGGCATCGGGGTCGCCCCCGGTCGGGCGGCCCCGATGTCCCACATCTCGTGCGGACGCGCGAGGTCGCCCGGCTGCCCATCAGCCGGAGCCGACGTCGTCCGGGGGCAGCGGCCAGCGCGGCACCCCGGCGACGGCGCCGTCGGGCAGCCGGCCGGCGAAGCGCGGCGGACGCTTCTCCAGGAAGGCGGCCACCCCCTCGGCCGGGTCCGGCCCCTCCCCCAGCTCGACCAGCGCCCGCGACTCGGCCCGGTGCGCGTCCCACGGCGAGGCGGCGCCGAGCATCGACCAGAGCAGCTGGCGGGCGGCGCCCACGGCGAGACCGCTGGTGTTGGCGACGATCTCCCGCGCCAGCGCGTGGGCGGTGGGCAGCAGCTCGTCGTCGGGCACCACACGGGACACCAGCCGGCCGCGCAGCGCCTCGGCCGCGTCGAACACCCGCCCGGTCGCCACCCACTCCATCGCCTGGCTGATGCCGACCACCCGGGGCAGGAACCACGAGGACGCCGCCTCCGGCACGATGCCGACCCGGCCGAACACGAAGCCGAAGCGGGCCGACGCCCCGGCGATCCGGATGTCCATGGGCAGGGTGAGGGTCGCCCCGATGCCCACCGCCGGGCCGTTGACCGCGGCGATGACCGGCTTGCGCAGTGCGGCGAACGGCAGCGAGGCGACCCCTCCGGCGTCCCGCGGGTAGCCGCCGATGTCCTCGCTGAGCGGGCCGGGCGGGCGCACGCGGGTGCGCCGGTCGCCGAAGGTGTCGGGCCCGCCCGCGAGGTCGGCGCCGGCGCAGAAGGCGCGGCCGGCACCGGTCACGACCACCACGCGGACGTCGTCGTCGGCGTCGGCGGCCGCCGCCACCCGGGCGAGCTCGTCGGCCATGGTGAGGGTGAAGGCGTTGAGCCGGTCGGGGCGGTGCAGCGTCACCGTGGCGACGCCGTCGGCCACCTCGTACCGCAGCTCGGTCAGCCCGCCGGTCACCGGCCTGCTCCCAGCGCTCCGGTGACGGCCAGGCGGGCGACGGCGTCGAGGTGCTCGGCCTCGTCGCCCAGCAACAGCCGGTCCACCTTCGCCCGCCGCCAGTACAGGTGGGCGTCGTGCTCCCAGGTGAAGCCGATCCCGCCGTGCACCTGGATGAGCGTGGTCGCCGCCCGCTCGAAGGCCGTCGCCGCGCAGGCCTTCGCCGCCGACGCCGCCAGCGGCAGCTCGGCCGGGTCGCAGTCGGCCGCCCACGCCGCCCACCAGACCAGCGACCGCAGCTGCTCCACGCCCACCCACGCGTCGACCAGCATGTGCTTGATCGCCTGGTAGGAGCCGATCCGGCGGCCGAACGCCTCGCGCTCCTGGGCGTAGGCCACGCCCAGCTGCACGCACCGCTCGGCGCCGCCGAGGTCCTCGGCGGCCATGACGACGGCGCCCACCTGCCGGGCGCGGGCCCACAGCTCCCCGGCGTCCTGGGCCAGCACCCGGCGGGAGGTCAGCCGCACCGAGGCCAGCCCGCGGGTGGCGTCCATCGGCCGGCCGGGCACGACCTCGCCCTCCCCCACGACCAGGTCACCGCCGTCCAGGCCCAGGAAGAGGGCGGCATCGGCGGCGTCCACCGAGGGGGCGGAGCCGTCGACGCCGCCGTCGAGCACGGCGAACGCCGTCGAGCCGTCGGCGAGCTGCGCGGCCAGGTCCGGGGCGTCGGCGAGCAGGACGGCGGCGCGCGCGGCGGTGACGAGCGAGGGCGCCGCGAGCACGGCACCGCCCTGCTCGGCCACCACGGCGAGGTCCAGCAGCGGGCGGCCCGAACCGCCGGCGGACTCGGGGACGGTGATGCCCAGGAAGCCGATGTCGGCCAGCGCCTTGCGCCCGGGCTCGAGCCGGCCGCCCTCCAGGCCCGCCCGCGCCGCGGCCGGCGAGGCGTTGCCGCGGTAGAAGTCGCGGGCGCCGTCGGCGATGTCGCGCTGGTCGGCGTCGAGGTCGAAGTTCATCGCGTCCCTCCCGAGAAAGGAGCGGTCTTGTCGCTGCGGGGCTCCGGCGGCAGGCCCAGCACCCGCTCGCCGAGGATGTTGCGCAGCACCTGGTCGGTGCCGCCGGCGATGCTGATGCCCGGCAGCCAGGACTGGGTCCGCTGCCAGCGGTCGTCGCCGTCGGTGGTGGCGGCGTAGACGGCGTCGTCGCCCAGCAGCCGCACCCCGGCGTCGGCCATGAGGAGGCCGGCCTCGGTGCCGGCGAGCTTGCCGGCACTGGCCTCCGGCCCGGGGATGCCGCCCTGGCTGAGCACGGTGAGCCGCCGGTAGCCGGTGTAGCGGGCGGCGAGCGCGGCGACCACCGCGCGCCCGACCGCCTGACGGGCCAGCACCTGGCGCTCCGGTGGCAGGTGCGGCAGCCGCTCGCGCGCGTGCCGCGCGAACTCCTCGACCGGCGCGCCGATCGCGCCCCCGGCCCCGCCGATCGCCACCCGCTCGTTCATCAGCGTCGTCAGCGCGACCCGCCAGCCCTCGCCCGGCTCGCCGAGCCGCTCCTCGTCGGGGATGCGGACGTCGTCGAAGAAGACCTCGTTGAAGTCGGCCTGCCCACCCATCTGACGCAGCGGGCGCACCGTCACGCCGGGGGCGTGCATGTCGACGACGAACATCGTCAGACCGGCGTGCTTGGGCTTCTCCGGGTCGGTGCGGGTCAGCAGGATCCCGAAGTCGGAGACGTGCGCGAGCGTCGTCCACACCTTCTGCCCGTTGACCACCCAGCCGTCGCCGTCGCGGACGGCGGTGGTGCGCAGCGCCGCGAGGTCCGAGCCCGACGCCGGCTCGCTGAACAGCTGGCACCACACGTCGTCGGCGCGCAGCAGCCGGGCGAGGTAGCGCTCGCGCTGCTCCGGGCTGCCGTGGGCGATGACCGTCGGCCCGCACATGCCGATGCCGATGTGGTTGATCAGCGTGGGCACCCGGGCGCGGGCGAGCTCCTGGCCGACGATCGCCTGCTGCACCAGCGTGCCGCCCTGGCCCCCGTACTCGCGGGGCCAGGTGACGCCGACCAGCCCGGCCTCGGCGAGCACCCGCTGGGTGCGGCGCATCTCGGCCTCGTGGGTGCGGGCGTCGATGCCCTCCTGGCCCGGCTCGAGGTGCAGCAGCTCGCCGGCGTGCTCCTCGAGCAGGGCGCGCACCCGCGCCCGGTACTCGGCCTCGTCGGGGCTGTCGTCGAAGTCCACGGGCACGCCTCTCGTCGGGTGGGCGGGTCGGCCGCAGCGTGACAGGCGTCACCCGGAGCGGTCAACGGTGACTGTTGCGGGCGCTCCGCCCGGCCTACTGTTCCGCGGATGAGCGCCGAGCCCGTCGGAAACGCCCCCGCCCCGGGGCCGCGTTCCCGCTCGGAGCGGACCGCCGGCAGCCGCCTGCTGATCCTCGACGCCGCCGTCGCCTGCCTGGTCGAGGAGGGCTTCGCCGGCGCCTCGACGCTCGCCGTCCAGGCCCGGGCCGGGGTGTCCCGGGGCCGGCTGCTGCACCACTTCCCCTCCCGGGCCGAGCTGCTGGTCGCCGCCGCCGCACACCTGTCCACGACCCAGCTGGACGAGGTGCGGCGCCGGGCCGCCGCGCTGATGGAGGACGAGCCGACCGGGCGGGAGCGGGTGGACCGCGCCATCGACCTGATGTGGGCGACGTTCCAGGAGCCCCCGTTCTGGGCGGCGATGGAGCTCTGGACGGCGGCGCGCACCGATCCCGACCTCCGGGCGGCGCTGCGCGGCGAGGAGCGCCGGTTGCGCGCCTCGATCGCCGCGGTGGCCGACGGGATCTGGGGCCCGGAGATCGCCGGCGCCCCGGTGTACGCCGACCTCTGCGAACTGCTCTTCACGAGCATGCGCGGGGTGGCGCTGGTCTACGCCTTCGAGGACCGGCCGGCCGCGACCGACCCGCACCTGGCGCTCTGGAAGCGGCTCTCCGCGCGGCTGCTCGCGCTCGACAGTCAGGGTTGACCGCCCCTCCCCCGGCCACCAGCATGACGCAGGTCACACTGCGCCTGGCTGAGGAGAAGCCCGTGAGCGTCCAGATCCCCGTCCTGCAGGGCCGCGGCATGACGATGAGCGACATGCTGGCCCGGCACGCCCGGACCACCCCGGACGCGCCGGCGGTGCGCTTCGAGGGGTCGGGCCGCTCCTACGCCGAGCTGGACGAGCGGGTCGACCGGCTGGCCAGAGCGCTGCACGCGCGCGGGGTGCGCACCGGCGACCGGGTGGCCGTGCTCGCGCTCAACGGCCCCGAAACGTGGGAGGCCTACCTCGCCGGCGTGCGGCTGGGCGCGGTCGTCGTCCCGGTCAACTTCCGGCTGGTGGCCGACGAGGTCGCCTACGTGCTCACCGATTCCGGCGCCGTCGCCCTGGTCGTGGACGCCCCGCTGGCGGAGGTCGCCGCCAAGGCGCGCGAGCAGGCACGGGCGGTCACGACGGCGCTGGTGATCGGCGGCGGGGACGCCGGGCCGGGCAGCGAGGACTACGCGGCCGCGCTCGCGGCGGCCGACGGCGAGCGGCTCGACGTCGTCGTCGACGAGGACGAGGCCGCGTTCATCATGTACACCTCCGGCACGACCGGGCGGCCCAAGGGCGCGGTGCTGACCCACCGGAACCTGACCATGCACGTGTTCAGCCAGATCACCACGCTGGGCTGGGACCCGGCCGACCGCGTCTCCGTCCCCGGGGCGCCGCTGTTCCACATCGCCGGGCTGGCCGGCGGGCTGCCGCCGCTGCTGCTCGGCGGGGTCCACGTGATCCTCCGGTCCGGCGCGTTCGACCCGGCCGCGACCCTCGACCTCATGGAGCGGGAGAAGGTCTCCAGCATCTTCCTGGTGCCGGCCATGTGGGCGGCCGTCCTGGCGGTGCCCGACCTGGCCGCGCGTGACCTCTCGTCCCTGCGCCGGGTCTCCTGGGGCGCGGCGCCGGCCTCCACCACCCTGCTGCGCGCGCTGATCGACGCCTTCCCGCAGGCCGAGGTGGTCACCGCCTTCGGGCAGACCGAGTGCAGCCCGGTCACCTGCCTGCTCCGCGGCGAGGACTCCGTGCGCAAGATCGGCTCGGTCGGCACGCCGATCCTGAACGTCGAGGTGCGGGTGGTCGACGAGGCGATGGAGGACGTGCCGCGGGGTGAGGTCGGCGAGATCGTCTACCGCAGCCCGATGGTGATGAAGGAGTACTGGGGCAAGCCGGAGGCGACCGCGGAGGCCTTCGCCGGCGGGTGGTTCCACTCCGGTGACCTCGTGCGCCAGGACGAGGACGGCTACTTCTACGTCGTCGACCGCAAGAAGGACATGATCATCTCCGGCGGCGAGAACATCTACTGCGCCGAGGTGGAGAACGTGCTGGCCGCCCACCCGAAGGTCGCCGAGGTCGCGCTGATCGGCGTGCCGGACACCCGCTACGGCGAGGCGCCGCTGGCCGTGGTCGCCCCCCGCGACGCCGCCGACCCCCCGACGTCGGAGGAGCTCGCGGCGTTCTGCCGGGATCGGCTCGCCCGCTACAAGAACCCGCGGGAGTACTCGGTGGTGGCCGCGCTCCCCCGCAACCCGAGCGGGAAGGTGCTCAAGACGGCGCTGCGGCAGGAGCACTCGGCCGGGTCGCTGGTCGCCGAGCCCGTCGTCTGAACCCGCCCCCCTCTCCCGGCGATCATGGCGCCGTGACCGCCCCGGGACCCCGGGGAGTGGTCACGGCGCCATGATCACGGGACATCGGTCAGCCGGTGGCGGTGTCGAACAGGTCGCGGGAGACCACGCCGGTGTCCGGGTTGTCGGTGAACATCCCGTCGATGCCGGCCTCCCAGAAGGCGACGTGCTCGGCCAGCGCGCGGCCGTAGTCGTCGGGGGCGGCCCCGTCCTGGAGCGCCGGCGGCAGGAACACGTTCTCGTTGCGGAACGTGTAGGGGTGCACCAGCAGCCCGGCCTCGTGCGCGTCGTCGACGAGCGCGGTCGGGGTGCCGAGCGTCCCGTCGGCGTCGCGCGGGATGACCTGGTTCTTCTCCGGCCCGACGCCTTCGGCGTAGGTGGCGATCTCCTGCAGCCCCTCGGCGGTGGTGAGGTCGGCGTAGGTGCGCGGGTCACCGGCGGCCGTGAAGTCGTAGGGCTGCCCCGAGGCCGACAGCAGCTGGACCAGCGGCACGCGCACCCCCTGCTCCTCCAGCTCGCGCAGGTTCGCCGTCTCGAAGGACTGGATGAAGACCGGCGAGGTGTGCTTGTGCACGCGCGCCTCGCGCAGGTCGGTCATCAGCGGCTCCTCGAGGGAGAGCCCGATGCCGTCGAAGTAGGTGGGGTGCTTGGTCTCGACGTAGACGCCGATCTCTCGGCGGAGCTCCTTGGAGAGCCGGGCCCGCAGCTCGAGCACCTCGTCGAGGGTCGGCACCTGGTAGAGGCCGTCGTAGAGGGTGTTCTCCTCGCGCACCTCGGGCAGCCGCTCGACGGCGCGGAGGGTGCGCAGCTCGGCGAGGGTGAAGTCCTCGGTGAACCAGCCGGTCAGCGGGGCGCCGTCGATGACCTTGGTGGTGCGGCGGGAGGCGAACTCCGGCCGGTCGGCGACGTCGGTGGTCCCGGAGATCTCGTTCTCGTGCCGGGCGACGAGGACGCCGTCCTGGGTGCTCACCACGTCGGGCTCGATGTAGTCGGCCCCCATCCGGGCGGCGAGCTCGTAGGAGGCCAGCGTGTGCTCCGGCCGGTAGCCGGAGGCGCCGCGGTGGCCGACGACGAGCAGGTCGTCGGCGAGCGCCGTGGCCGGCTCGGGGGCCGGCGGCTGCGGCGCCGCGGTCGCGGGGACGGCCGCCGGGACGGCGAGGGACAGGGGGACGGCGACCGCGACGGCGGCGACCGCGGCGCGCAGGCGGCGTGCTCGGGACATGGGGGCTCCCGCGGGCTCGGACGGCGACCATCGCCGTCGGCTCCGCGAGGTCATCCCAGCGGCACCAGGTGCCCGGGGCCAGTCGTGAGCGGCAACTCCCGGTGACGAACTGGTGGAACGCAGATGCCGCCGCTCAGCCGGCCCAGACCTCGCCGACCCGCGCCGCGACCGCGGCCGCCTGGGCCCGCCCCGCCCGGGCCGCGGGCTCCCGCGCGGCGGGGTCGAGGACGTTGCGGCCGATCGCCGCCCGGGCCGCCTCGTCCGGCGAGACGACCGCGACGCGCGACACCATGCCGGTGACCTGGGCGTCGACGCTGGCCAGCGGGCCGACCCCCCGCGGGATGGGGGCGAGCACGACGAGCCGGTCGTAGCCATGGGCGAGGTCGGCGTTGGCCGCCGAGCGCATCCCGCCGTCGACGTACCGGCGGCCGTCGATGGTGACCGGCGGATAGACCCCGGGCACCGCGCAGCTCGCGGCCACCGCCTGCACCAGCGGGATGCCGGACTCGCGGTCGAAGGTGCGGAACTCGCCCGTGGCGGCGTCCACCGCGGTGATGACGAGCGCCCGCTCCGGCCAGTCGCGGGAGACCAGCCGGGAGCCGATGACGTCGATCCGCTCTTCCTCGCTGGGGGTGAGCCCCGCCTTCTCCGCGGCGATCGCCAGGGTGCCGATCCGCCTGCGGAACTCCACGTCGCGGCCGCGGCTGGCCACCATCGCCCAGCCGTACCGGATCAGATTGCCGCGGGTCATCCGCGCGACCTTCTCCTGCGTCGGCGGCTCGAGCTGCCGGGCGTACATCGCCTCGAGCGGGGCGCCGCCGGTGAGCTGCGCGCCGACGACCGAGCCGGCCGACGTGCCGACGACGAGGTGGGCCCCGGTGAGGTCGACGCCCGCCTCGGCCAGGCCGGCGAGCACGCCGATCTCCCAGGCGATGCCGGTGATGCCGCCCCCGCCGAGCACGAGGGCGGTCCGCTGGTCGCTCATGGGCGACATCCTCACAGAATCCTCGACACAGCCTGTGAGCTGGGCCACCCTGTGGCTCAGGTCACCCGACGAGAGGAAACGAATGACCACCGTGCAGTCCGCCCCGGCACCCACCGCGGCCAGCTGGCCGCCCGGGCTGCCCCGGTCCCTGGACTACCCGAGCGCCCCGGTGGGCTCCGTCCTCCGGGCCGCCGTGCGACGGTGGGGCGACCGGACGGCGTTCGTCGACCACGACGTGCCGCTCACGTTCACCGAGCTCGGGGCCCGCGCGCACGCGGTGGCGGGCTGGCTGGCCGACCACGGCATCGGGCGGGGCGACGTCGTCGCCGTCCACATCCCCAACTGCCGGCAGTACCCGCCGCTCTACTACGGGATCCTGCTGGCCGGAGCCACCTTCTCCCCCACCAACCCGCTGCTGCCCGCCGCCGACCTCGCCGCCCAGCTCGACGACGCCGGCGCGACGGTGGTCGTCACCTGGGACCAGGTGCTGCCCTTCGTCCGGGGCGCGATCGGGCAGACCGGGGTGCGGACGGTCGTCGTCACCGGCGAGGCGCACATCCTCGACTTCGCCGCCCGCATCGGCGGCCTCGAGCCCACCGACGTCGACCTCGCCGACCTGCTGGCCGGCGACCCGACCGACCGGCACCTCGACGCCGGCGTCGACGTCGAGCACGACCTCGCGCACCTGGCCTACACGGGCGGCACCACCGGCGTCAGCAAGGGCGTGGAGCTGCCGCACCGCCAGGTCGTCACCAACGTCCTGCAGTCGGGCTGCTGGACCTCCGGGAGCCTCCCCGCCCTCGACGAGGAGGGGGACGTGACGCTGCAGCAGGTGCTCGGCCCCGACGAGTGCCCCACCCGCCTGGGCGAGGCCCGGATCATCAACCTGACGCCCTGGTTCCACGCCATGGGGGCGATCGGCTACCTCAACGGCATGGTCATGGGCGGCACGATGACCGTCATCCACATGCGGTTCGACCCGGCGAAGTACGTCGAGGACATGATCAAGCACGAGGTCACCTCCATCGGCGGGGCGCCGCCGGTCTTCGTGGCGCTGCTGCAGGTGCCCGGGTTCGCCGAGGCCGACCTCTCCCACGTCCGCGGGATCAGCAGCGGCGCCGCACCCCTGCCGGTCACGCTGATCGAGCGGATGCAGGCGCTCATGCCGAACGCCACGATCGGCGAGGGCTACGGGCTGACCGAGGTCACGATGATGGCCACCGGCAACCCGTCCTTCCGCTCGGGCACCCGCAAGCCGGGCACCGTCGGCGTGCCGATCTTCGACACCGAGATCAGCATCCGGCCGATCGGCGGCGGCGACCCGCTGCCGGCCGGCGAGCGCGGCGAGGTCTGCATCCGCGGGCCCCAGGTCATGCGGGGCTACGCGCACCGCCCCGAGGCCACGGCCGAGTCGATCGACGCCGACGGCTGGTTCCACTCCGGCGACGTCGGCATCCTCGACGAGGACGGCTACCTCTCGATCGTCGACCGCACCAAGGACATGCTGCTCTACAAGGGCTACAACGTGTTCCCCCGCGAGCTCGAGGAGATCCTGTTCGGCGTCCCGGGCGTCGCCGGCGCCGCGGTGGTCGGCCGGCCCGACGAGGAGGCCGGCGAGCTGCCGGTGGCCTACGTCGTCCGCAAGGACGGCGCCACGGGCGCGGCGCTGACCGCGGAGTCGGTCATGGCCGCGGTGAACGACAAGGTGACCCCGTACAAGCGGCTGCGCGACGTGCGGTTCATCGACGCGATCCCCGTCTCGGCGGCCGGCAAGGTGCTCAAGCGGGAGCTCGCCGCCCGCGAGCGCGAGGCCGTCGGGGGCTGAGCCGGTGCGTGCCGCCGCACCCCGTTCGGGTGCGGCGGCACGCGGCCGCGCTCTGCGCTCACTATCGTCCGCGGCGTGGAGGAGCAGCGGAACGGGCTGGAGACCGAGCACACCGGTGTGCGGATCGCGCACACCGAGCAGTCGCCGGTCCGCCAGGTGTTGCGTCGCGTCGTCATCGCGGCGGTCGTCCTCTTCGTCGTCGTGGTCGTGGTCTACCTGGACCGCGACGGCTACGCCGACAGCCGTGGCGACGAGATCTCGTTCCTCGACGCCACCTACTACGCGACGGTCAGCCTCTCCACCACCGGCTACGGCGACATCACGCCGGTCACCCCGGGCGCGCGGCTGACCAACGTCCTGCTGATCACGCCGCTGCGGATCATGTTCCTGATCGTCCTCATCGGAACGACCCTCGAGGCGCTCACCGCGCGCTCGCGCGAGGAGTTCCGCATCCACCGCTGGAGGTCCCGCGTGCGCCAGCACGTCATCGTGTGCGGCTACGGCACCAAGGGCCGCAGCGCCATCCGCTCCCTGCAGGCCAGCGGCACCCCGCTGGAGAAGATCGTCGTCGTCGATCCCGACCCACGGGCGATCGACGAGGCCAACGCCCTGGGCCTCACCGGCATCGTCGGCGACGCCGGCCGTACCGAGGTGCTGCGGCGGGCCGCCGTGGAGCGCGCCCGGTCGGTCATCGTGGCGGCCAACCGGGACGACTCCTCGGTGCTCATCACCCTCACCGTGCGTCAGCTCAACCCGAGCGTGCCGATCACCACGAGCGTCCGCGAGGAGGAGAACGCCAACCTCCTGCGGCAGTCCGGCGCGGACACCGTCATCACCACCTCGGCGACGTCCGGCCGCCTGCTCGGCCTCTCCACCGACAGCCCCCGCGTGGTCGCCGTCGTCGAGGACCTCGTGACCGGTGGCCAGGGCCTCGACCTGCACCAGCGGACCGCGACCAGGGACGAGGTGGGGCTCGGGCCGCGGCAGCTGCGCGACATCGTGCTCTCGGTGACCCGGGGCGGGCGCACGCTGCGCTTCGACGACCCGCTGATCGGCACCCTGCAGCCCGAGGACGTGCTCGTCGTCGTCAAGGCGCACGAGCCCGGGAAGACCATGCAGCCGCCCACGCAGTAGTTCTGTCGTCCTCCGGACGACACCGCGGCCAATGGCCGTTCCCCTGCTGCGCTGAGCGCGTCCGTCGTCCCTGCGCGGACCCTCCGGGCCCACTCGGGACGACCCTGCGGTCAGTGGGTGCGCACCCAGGTGGTGGTGGGTTCGTCGCGGCCGCGGAGCTCCACCTCGCCCGCCGGGTGCCAGTGCCCCCGCTCCTCCCGTGCCGCTGCCAGCACGGTCGGTTCGCTGGCGATCGCGCGGCCCGGGTGGTCCTTGGCCAGGTCGGTGAGCCGCGCCGCCTCGTTCACCGGGTCGCCGATCACGGTGTACTCCAGCCGGCTGGCCGCCCCCACCTGCCCGGCCCACACCCGGCCGCACGCCACGCCCACCCCGACGTCGACCTCCCCGGCGGCGGCGACGGCGTCGCAGATGCGCCGGGCCGCCCGCAGCGCGGCACCCGCCGGGTCGGGGTGGTCGGCCGGGGCGCCGAACACGCAGAGCGCGGCGTCGCCCTCGAACTTGTTCACCAGCCCGCCCTCGCCCTCGATCGTCTCCACGACGATCCCGAAGAAGCGGTTGAGCAGGCCGACCATCTCCTCGGGGCCCGTGCGGCGCACCAGCGCGGTGGAGCCGGCGACGTCCACGAACAGCGCCGCGACGGTGCGCTCCTCCCCGCCCAGCGAGACACCGGTCGCCAGCGCCCGCTGGGCCACCGTCGTACCGACGTGCCGGCCGAACAGGTCGCGCAGCCGCTCCCGCTCCGCCAGGCCGGCGGCCATGGAGTTGACCCCCTCCTGCAGCAGGCCGATCTCCCCGGCGTCGTCCACCACGACCTCGACGTCGTAGTCCCCCGCCTCGACCCGCTGCACCGCGCGCCGCAGGTCGCGCAGCGGCCGGCCCACGGCGCGAGCGGTGAGCACGGTGGCCAGCGCGCCGACCAGCAGCGCGACCACGACGAGGAAGACGACGGCGGCGCGACCGGGCCCCTCGGGGTTGCTCGGGTCCAGGTACAGCAGGACGACGCCGATCATCGGCACCCCGCTGGTGAGCCCCCAGGTCAGCAGCAACCGGATGCGCACCCCGAGGGTCAGCGCCCCGTCGGGCGGGTGGGCGGCCAGCGCGCGGGCGGTGACGGCGCGGGCGGCCCGGGCGACCAGCAGGTAGGTGACGCCGGCGGTGACCACGCCACCGAGCACGACGGCGACGGCGATCCGGGCGCCGACCCGGGCGTCGGGGAAGGTGACCGCCGCGACCGCGCCCATGAGCACCGCGCCCAGCAGCCACACGACGGCGGCGACGAGGGCGGTGTCCAGCGGGAGCCGCAGCGCCTGCCGCGCCTCCTCACCCGAGGGCTCGCGGCCGGCCACGAGCCAGCGGTTGGTGGCGCGCTGCCGCCGCAGCCCGGCGACCACCGCCAGCGGCAGGGCGACGGCGAGGTAGCCCGCGGCCGCCCAGAGCACCTCGGCGCGACCACCGCTCCCCCGGCTGCCCTCCACCCCGAGGAGCAGCAGGACCACGGTGCCGACGCCGATCAGGTTGGCGCCGACGACCAGTCCGACGATGACCGGGACGGCGAGGCGGCCGCTGGGCGCCCACTCGGCCATGTCGGTGAGCCGACGGCGCACGTCGTCGCCCGCGATGGTCACGACCGGCTCAACGAGCGCGGGGCGCGCACGGCACGGCCGCTCACCCGGTCGGGGCGGGGCGGGCGGCCGCGGGCCGCCCCGGCAGCGTGCGCCCGAGCGCCAGCGCGCCGATCCCGGCGAGGACGACGCCGATCAGCGCGACCCGCAGGCTGAACGCATCGGCCAGGATCCCGATCAGCGGCGGGGAGAGCAGGAACCCGATCCGCAGCAGCCAGTTGATCACCATCAGGCCCTGGCCGTGCGGCAGACCGGGGAGCTCGTCCGCGGCGTGGTAGACGGCCGGGATGAGGGTGGCGACGCCCAGGCCGGCCAGCGCGAAGCCGACCAGCGTGGTGGCCACCGAGGGGACGGCCAGCGCCAGCCCGAGACCCACCGCGGCCATCGCTCCCCCGGCCCGCGCGACCCGGCGCTCCCCGAACCGGTCGACGACGCGGTCGCCGGTCAGCCGACCCACGGTCATCGCCGCCATGAGGGCGACGAAGCCCAGGCCGGCCGTCGCGGCGCCGGCGTCGAGCTCGGTGCGCAGGTAGAGGGCGCTCCACGACGCACCGACGTCCTCGATCAGCGCGCCGCAGGCGGCGAGCAGGCCGAGCACCGCCAGCGCCGGGACTGCGGCCCGACGCCTGGGGCGCGCCAGCGGCACCTGCTCGGCGACCGGCTCGGGCTCGTCGGTGCCGGGGAGGACACCGCGGGAGACGACCAGGGCGGCCGCGCCGAAGACCACGGCGGAGACGCCGAGGTGCACGGTCAGGGGGATGTCGAGCCCGGCCGCCGCGGCGCCGAGCAGCCCGCCGGTGACCGCGCCGATGCTCCAGACGCCGTGCAGGGAGTTGATGATCGAGCGGCCGTAGAGCCGCTGGACCCGGAGGCCGTGCGCGTTCTGCGCGACGTCCACGACCGCGTCGAGGGCGCCGACCACCAGGAAGGCGGCGGCCAGGGCCGGCCAGTTCGGCGCGACCGAGACCGTCCACACGACCACGCCCAGCAGCGCAAGCCCGTAGGAGGCGACCCGGCCGGAGCCGAACCGGCGGTTGAGCGCGGCCGAGGACAGCCCGGCCAGCAGTGCGCCCAGCGGCACCGCCGCCAGCGCGGCCCCCAGTGCGGTGCTGCTCAGCTCGAGCTCGGCCTTGACCGCCGGCAGCCGTGGCACGAGCCCGGCGTAGAAGACGGCGTTGAGGAAGAAGCAGGCGGCGACGGCGATGCGGGCGCGGCGCAGGCGCGCGGGCTCGACGGTCGCGGAGGCGGAGGACATGGCTGGGTCGGGGCTCCTGGGCTCAGCCGGCGAACCGGAGCAGCGCGGCGCGGAGCTGCGCGGCGTCCATCGGGTCGGTGGAGAGGGCGCTGTGCAGGACCAGCCCCTCGACGAGGGCGTCGACCTCCCGGGCGGTCACCGGGTCGAGGTGGCGCTCCAGGCTGCGGCGGCTCCGGGACATCCAGTCCTGGGTCACCGCGCGCAGGTCAGCGTCGCGCGCCGCGGCGACGTAGAGCTCGACGGCGAGCACCAGGTCGCGCTGCGAGCCGAGCAGGTCGCCGGTGAGGTGCTCGACCAGCGCGTCGAGCGCCGCCGCGCGGTCGGGGGCGGCCGCCATCCGGGCGTCGAACCGGGCGGCGACGTCGTCGACGTGCCGCGTGAAGGCGGCGGCGAGCAGCTCGGTGAGCGAGCCGAAGTGGTAGGTCAGCGACCCGAGCGGCACGTCGGCGGCGCGCGCGATCGCCCGGTGCGTGGCCGCCGTGACGCCCCGTGCGGCGATGACGTCGAGGGTCGTGTCGACCAGGCGGTCGCGCCGGCCCGGATCGTGCCGGCGGGTGCGACGAACCACCGCAGGTGCCCCGCTCACGGGGCGGGCTCGCCCAGGCGGCGGAGAGCTCATCGGAACGAGCGTACGCATAGCGCCCCGGCGCGGGCGCGTGGGGGGGGGGGGGGGGGGGGGGGGGGGGGGGGGGGGGGGGGGGGGGGGGGGGGGGGGGGGGGGGGGGTGGGGGGGGGGGGGGGGGGGTGGGTGTGGTCGGGTCGGC
>NZ_JBJHAC010000033.1:0-31850 GCF_054050835.1 Blastococcus sp. SYSU DS0510
CCCGCCCCCCCCCCCCCCCCCCCCGCCCCCCCCCCGGCCGCGCGCGCGCCGCCCCCGGAGCCTGTCCGCGCCCGCCACCCCACCCCGAGGGGTGAGGTGGTGTGGCCCCAGCTGGAGGCCCCCCGTCGGGGCGCCGTTCCTCCCAGGGACGACGACACCGGTCCTTCCCCAGCCGCGGGCGGGGCCCACGACCGACGGGAGTCCCCGTGGACACGGTCCTGCACTCCCCCGGCGGGCCCGCCGGGCCGGCCCCGGGCGGCGCGGTCCGCGTGCCGGTGGCCGACGACGAGGACGACATCCGCGACCTCGTGTGCCTCGCCGTGCGCAAGACCCGCTGCGAGCTGGTCGCCGCCGTCCCCGACGGCACGGCGGCCCTGGCCGCGGCGCGGTCGCAACTGCCCGACCTGGCCGTCCTCGACGTCTCCATGCCGGGAGCGACGGGCCTGGAGGTCTGCGGCGCCCTCCGCGGCACGCCCGCGACCGCGGGCATCCGCATCCTGCTGCTGTCGGCCGGCGCGTCCCCGGACGAGGTCGCCCACGGCCTGGCCGCGGGCGCCGACGCCTACCTACCGAAGCCGTCCACCGTCTCCGGTCTCGTGCATCAGGTGCGGGCGCTCGCGGTGCGGCGGCCGGTGGCATGAGCCTCGCCGTCCTCGATCGCCCGCAGGACGCCGGCCGCCCCCGGACCCGTCGGTCCACCGGACCGGCCGGCTCGCCGGACGCCCTCCACGGACCACTGCTGGGCACGGTGCTGTTCGCCGCGGCCGCGCTGCTGCTGCTGGCGGGTGCCGTCCCCGTCGTCGACCGCGGCCTCGTGCTCGCGGGGCTGGCCGCCGCCTCGGCCGCCACCGGCGCCTGGGTCACCCTCGGCTCGCGACCCCTCGTCGGCTCCGTCGCCGTCCCGGTGGGGCAGCTGGGCGCCGTCGCCCTCCTGCACGCGGGTACCGGCTCCGCCGCCGCCCTGTTGCTCCTCGTCGGCCCGCTGTGGGCCCTCGCCACCCGGCCGGACCGCCGCGGCGTGCTGATCGGGGTGCTCGGCGGCACCGCGGTCCTGGCGGTGCCCGTGCTCGCGACCCCGCTGACCGCCGCCGGCGACCTGCTGCTGGGGACGCTGGTGGTCGCCGTCGGGAGCCTGGCCGTCAACGAGAACACCCGCCGCCTGGGCACCCAGGCGGACCACATCGCCCAGCTGCAGCGGGAGCAGGCGGCGCTGCTCGAGCAGGTGCGGAGCCGCGCCGACGAGCTGGACACCGCCTCGCGCATCCTCGCCGCCCGGGCGCAGACCATGACGAGCGTGATCGACGCCGTCACCGAGCAGTCGATCATCGGCACCGACCGGGACGGCACCATCCGCGTCTGGAACCCCGGCGCGGAGAAGATGCTGGGCGTGCTCCGGCCGGACGTGGTCCGCACCCGCTCGATCCTCGACTTCCACCTGCCGGAGGAGCTCGCCGCGGTGGCCGAGGACCGCGGCTGCGGCAGCGGCCTGGAGGCGCTCGTGCACGCCGCCCGCGAGCACGGCAGCGACGTCCGTGACTGGACCTACGTCGCCGCCGACGGGAGCCACCGCACCGTGTCGGTCGCCATCACCCCGCGCTCGGACGACCGCGGGGCGCACGCCGGCTGGAACTTCGTCGGCACCGACATGACCGAGGCCCGCGCCACCGAGCGGGCGAAGGACCAGTTCGTCAACCTGATCAGCCACGAGCTGCGCACCCCGCTGAGCTCGATCCTCGGGTACCTGGAGCTGGTCATGGACGACGAGGACCAATCCCTCACCGACGAGCAGCGGCAGTACCTGTCCACGGTGGAGCGCAACGCCCAGCGGCTGCTCCGGCTGGTCGGCGACCTCCTCTTCACCGCGCAGGTGGAGAGCGGCCGGTTCACCCTGCAGCCGGCCGACGTCGACCTGGCCGGCGTCGTCCGCGCCGCGGAGGAGACCGCTCGGGTGGCCGCCACCGGCGCGGGCGTGCAGATCGTCGTCGACGTGCCGGACGAGGGCCTGGTGGTCTCCGGGGACGCCGTCCGCCTCGGGCAGGCGTGCGACAACCTCGTGTCCAACGCCGTGAAGTTCACCCCCGTCGGCGGGGAGGTGCGCCTGGTCCTGCGGCCGATGTGGCGGACCCCCGGCGGGGAGCTCCGCGCGGACCGGGCGCCCGGTGCCGAGCCGCTCGCGCAGCTCTCGGTCAGCGACACCGGTATGGGCATCCCCGCCGGTGAGCAGGGGCAGCTGTTCACCCGGTTCTTCCGGTCCTCCACCGCCCAGCGCAACGCCGTGCCGGGGGTGGGGCTCGGGCTCACGATCACCAAGGCGATCACCACCGCCCACGGCGGCACGCTGGACCTGGTCAGCGCCGAGGGCGTCGGCACCACCTTCACCATGACGCTCCCGGCCCCCGCGGCGGCCTGAGCCGCGGGCCCCTCCGCCCTGCCCCGCACCTGTCGGGGCAGGGCGGAGGCCTTCCGTTCTTGCGGATTCCTTGCGCATCGCTCGCGGACGGCCTGCGGTTCGCCCCGCAGAGTCCTCTGTGCCGCCGGACGACCGGCGCCCACCCGGACGCAGGAGACGCACGGACATGAGCAGCCTGCCCGCGGATCGGACGGCCCCTGCCCCCGGCCGGACCGTCGCGATCGTCTCCCGCGCCGGCCTCCTCGGCTTCCTGCGCGCCCGGACCACGGGGCCGGGCGCGCAGGCCGGGGACGCCGGCGCGGACGACGACCTGGTGGACGCCGAGCTGATGACCCGGCTCCAGGACCTCTACGCCGACGCGCTGCCCTCCCGGCTCTCCGCCATCGACCGGCACACGCGCACGGGTGACGTGACCGCGGTCGCCTTCGCCGCGCACGCCCTCGCCGGGACCAGCGGTCAGCTGGGCCACCCGGAGGTCGCCTCCATCTGCCGCGAGATCGCCGCCGACGCCCGCCGCGGGGTGCTCGCCCACTCCCGGGTGGCCCGCTTGCAGGAGCTCGTCGGCGTCTGAAGCGCCCGGACCCCCGGGGGCATAGGAAGCTTCACCGGCGTCCTACGGCCCCGAGGCGGGTGGACAGCTTCCTATGCCCCGGCGGCGGCTCGGGGTCGGCTAGGCGGCGGCGGTGGCGACGAGCCGGTAGCCGACGCCCCGCACGGTCTTGATCTCCGGGGAGTTCAGCCCCGCGGCCACGAGCTTCCGGCGCAGGTTCGACATGTGCGCCTCGACCAGGCGCAGGTTGCCCTCCCAGTCGGTGTGCCAGACCTCGCGCAGCAGCGTCTCCCGCTGGAGCACCCGGCCCGGTCGCGAGGCGAGGGCGGCGAGCAGGTCGAACTCGGTGCGGGTGAGGTCGACGACGGCGCCGTCCACCCGCACCTCGCGGCTGTCCTCGTCGACCTCCAGCTCGGCGAGCCGGCGCACCGACTCGTCCACCGGCGCGGGCGCCCCGGCCGGCTGCGGCCCGGTCCGCGGGAACCGGAGCATCGCCTGCACCCGGGCCACGAGCTCGCGCGGGGAGAACGGCTTGGCCATGTACCCGTCGGCACCGACGGCCAGCCCGATGAGCAGGTCGACCTCCTCGGCGCGGGCGGTGAGCATGAGGACGTAGCAGGGCGTCTCCGCGCGGATCTGCCGGCACACCTCGGTGCCGTCGGCGTCCGGGAGGCCGAGGTCGAGCACGATCAGGTCCGGCTGGTCGCGCCGCACCTCCTCGAGCGCCTCGGCACCGGTGCCCACGGCCCGCACGGCGAAGCCGGCCCGCTCGAGCACGGTGGTCACGAGCTCGCGGATCTCCGGGGTGTCCTCCACCACGAGCACGGACTGCTCCGGCACGACGTCCTCCTCGCTGGTCGCTGTGCGTGCCGAGGCTGGTCCTCCGGTCACCTGACCGGGTGATCGGCAGGCGCGCCCGTGGGCTTGAGCGGGCGTCGCGTCGCCCGCGGGGGCGGCCCCACCCCATGGGGTGAGGGGTGGGGAGCCCGGCTCACGGGTCCCGCGGTCGCGGCCGTCAACTCCCGCGGGGACACACGCGTTCCCCCTCCCGGCCAGCCCGGGGGACCCGACCGACGGGAGCCGGAACCGTGGACGGTGCTCTGCACGTCCTGGTCGTCGACGACGACCCCGACACCGCACTCTTCGTACGCACCGTGCTGCAGCGGGGCGGCATGGCCGTGACCACGTGCGCGGACCCGCTGGAGGCGCTGGCCCTGGCCTCGCGTTCCGAGTTCGACGCGGCGATCACCGACATCGAGATGCCGGGCATGCCCGGGCTCGAGTTCCTCGACGGGCTGCGCCAGCTGCGCCCCGCGGCACCGAGGGTCGCCCGGCCCTGCCTGGCGGACGTCTTCCCCTCCCCGTCCCACGTCGTCGCCCAGGAGGCCGCCCGATGACCACCGCCGTGCAGCACCTCGACCTGCTGCTCACCGACCACCACGTGCACTCCACCTGGTCCGCCGACGCCGTCAGCGCGCCGATGGAGAACCTGATCTCCGCCCGCGACACCGGGCTGGCCAGCATCCGCATGGTCGACCACGTCCGGTCGACGACGACGTGGGTGCCCGGCTTCCTCGCCGAGGTGGCCGCGCTGCCCCGCATCGAGGGGCTCGAGGTGCTCACCGGCGTCGAGGCGAAGATCCTGGACGCCTCCGGGCGCCTCGACGTCCCCGACGACCTCCTCGTCGGGCCGGGCGGGGTGGACCGCATCCTCATCGCCGACCACCAGTTCCCCGGGCTGGACGGCCCGTGGAGCCCCCGCCGCACGCTCGAGGAGATGGAGGGCGGGCTGTCCGCCGAGGACGCGCTCTCCCTCCTCGTCGACGCGACCGTGCGGGCCATGGAGCGGGCCGGTCGCGGTCAGCTGGCCCACCTCTTCTCGGTGCTGCCCAAGATCGGGTTGCACGAGAGCGAGCTGCTCGACGAGCACATCGCCGCGATCGCGCGGGCCGCGGTGCGCACCGGCACCACGGTCGAGGTCAACGAGAAGTGGCGCTGCCCCGGGCCCCGCGTGGTGCTGGCCCTCGCCGCCGCCGGCGTGACCCTGGTCGGCTCCACCGACAGCCACGCGGCCACGACCGTGGGCCGCTACTCCTGGGTCGCCGACGCGGCGTCCGCGACCCGGCTGGTCGGCGCTCGGTGACCGTCTTCTCCGCCGGCGTCGGACGTCGCGGCGATCGGTAGACCGCCCGGAGACCGCGGCCCGGCCCGCCCCCCTGACCCGGGGCGGCCGGGCCGCACTCGTCGGCTCAGGTGAAAGCGCTGATCCCGGTGAGCGCCCGCCCGACGATGAGCTGGTTGATCTCGCGGGTGCCCTCGTAGGAGTAGAGCGCCTCGGCGTCGTTGAAGAACCGGACGACGTCCCGCTCGAGCAGGATGCCGTTGCCGCCGAGGAGCTCCCGCGCCCAGCCCACGGTCTGCCGTGCCTGGCTGGTCACGTAGCTCTTGGCCAGCGCGGCGTGGTCGTCGCGGAAGACGCCCTCCTCCTGGAGCTGGGCGACGCGCACCGCCATGCCGAGGCTGGCGGTCACGTTGCCGGCCATCCGCGCCAGCAGGTCCTGGATGAGCTGGAAGCCGGCGATCGGGCGGCCGAACTGCTCCCGCTCCTTCGCGTAGGCAAGCGCCGCCTCGAACGCCCCCATCTGGCACCCCACGGCGTTCCACGCGACCCCGCCGCGGGTCAGCTTGAGCACCCGGTTGACGTCCTTGAACGTGTTGCCGCCCTCGAGCTTGTTCTCCGCCGGGATGCGGCAGCCCTCGAAGGTGATGTCGGCGTTCTGCACCGTGCGGAGCGCGTACTTGCCCTCCATCTTGGTGGCGGCGAACCCGGGGGTGCCCTTCTCCACCACGAAGGTCTTCACCGAGTCGTCGGCGACGTCGCGGGCGAAGACGACGACGAGGTCGGCGAAGGTGCCGTTGCCGATCCACCGCTTGGCGCCGTCGATGACCCACTCGTCACCGTCCCGCCGGGCGGTGGTCTCCAGTCCGAGGGCGACGTCGGAGCCGCCGTGCGGCTCGGTGAGCGCGAAGCAGCCGATCTTCTCCAGGGCGAGCATGCCGGGCAGCCAGCGCCGCTTCTGCTCCTCGGAGCCCAGGGTGACGATCGACCCCATCGCCAGGCCGTTGTGCACGCCGAGGAAGGTGGCCATCGACGGGTCGACGCGCGAGGTCTCCAGCGCGATGAAGCCGGTGAACAACCGGGACCCCCGTGGGGAGCCCTCGGTGTCGTAGCTCCGGCCGACCAGGCCGGCCTCGGCGAACTTCGGGATCAGCTCCATCGGGAAGGTGGCGGCCTCCCAGTGCTCGTTGACCCGGGGCCTGACCTCCTCCTGCAGGAACGCCCGGATGCCGGCGAGCTCCTCCCGCTCCTCGGCCGGCAGCAGCGACTCGTAGGCGAACAGGTCGCCGGGTAGCAGGTCGTCGGTCATGCGGGTGTCCTCTCGTCGGTGGCGTCCGGCTCCTACCCGCCGCTCCCCCGCCGCAACTCGACCGCCGCCGGCGGGGGTGCCGTCGCGGTCAGCCGCTCCGACCCCCGCACGCCGAGCCGCCTAGCTCAGCTTCCGGGTGCCCGCGGGCAGCACCCCGCCGGCGAGCAGCTCCGCCGTCACGTCCTGCAGGGCGGTCAGTGCGGCCCGCTGCGCGAACGGGCCGGTGGAGACCCGGGTGACGCCCATCCGCTCCAGCTCCGCGACCGGCGGCGTGGCGCCGGGGACGGCGAGCAGGCTCAGCCTCCCCCGGCCCAGCGCCCCGACCAGCGCGGCGATCTCGTCGGCGGCGACGACGCCGGGCACGAAGACCGCGGCCGCGCCGGCGGCCAGGAAGGCGCGGCCCCGGTGCGCCGCCTCCTCCAGCAGGGCCGCGCGGTCGGCGCCCTCCGGCGCGAGCAGGACGACGTCGGTGCGGGCGTTGAGCACGAAGTCGACGCCGGCGGCGCGGCCGGCCGCGAGCACCTCCGCCACCGCGGCGACCGCCTCGTCCAGCGGGCGGCGCGCGTCCTCGAGGTTGCCGCCGACGGCGCCGGCCGCGATCACCTGCGCCGCCGTCCCGCCCGGGTCGCCGTACCCGGCCTCCATGTCCACGGAGACCGGCAGCTCGGCGGCGGCGGCGATCCGCCGCACCACGTCCAGGTGCAGGTCCAGCGGGATGCGCTCGCCGTCCTCGTACCCGAGGGACGCCGCGATGGCGTGGCTGGCGGTGGCCAGGGCACCGGTCCCCGGCGTGGCGGCCACCACCCGGGCCGAGGTCACGTCCCAGACGTTGGCCAGGACCAGGATGCGGGGATCGGTGTGGAGCCGCAGGAGGGTGCGGGCGCGGGATGCCAGGTCGGCCATGCCGGCAACCTAGGCGCCGCCGTGGTGCCCTGACCAGTGGTCTGGCGCAAGCCGGTCAGGTAAGGCTAACCTGCACCCGTTGCCCGGGGCAGGTGCCGGAGCAGCACCGCCCTGCCGTCTCGCGATAGGCGACCCGCTCCATGTACGTGTGCCACTGCAACGTGGTGACCGACCGCGACATCCTCGAGGCCATCGCCAACGGCGCGCGCTGCGTCGCCGACGTCGCCCGCGAGACCGGGGCCGGGCGCACCTGCGGCAACTGCGTCGACTCGCTCCGCGACCTGGTGTGTCAGCATTGCCCGGTCCGGGCCGGGCGCGCGACCGAGCGTTCGGCCGAGCGAGAGCTGGGAGTATCCGGTGCAGCCCGTTAGCCCCCGCGTGGTCGAACTGCTCAACGACGCACTGACCTTCGAACTGACGGTCACCAACACATACTTCCTCAACGCCCGCATGCTCGACGCCTGGGGTCTGCCCAAGCTGGGCAAGGTCTACTACGACCTCTCCATCGACGAGATGCGCGACGCGGACGCCCTCATCCAGCGCATCCTGCTCTTCGACGGCCACCCCAACCTGCAGCGCCTCGGCGCGATCCGCGTGGGCGAGACCGCCGAGGAGATGCTGGTGCTCGCGCTCGACAGCGAGAAGGCCGCCGTCGCCCAGTTCAACGCCTCGGCCAAGGAGTGCCACGACCTCGGCGACCACGGCACCGCGTCGGTGTTCGAGGAGATGGTCCTCGACGAGGAGAAGCACGCCGACTGGTTCGAGGCGCAGCTCGCCGCCATCGAGCGGGTGGGCTCCCCGCAGTACCTGGCCGCGCAGATCTCCACCGAGACGCCCTGAAGAAGGACCCCTCTGCCCCCCACGCGTCGCAGGCTCGGCGCGGGACCCTGCGGAGGGGCCGAGCACGGAGGGCCGCCCCCCGATCACCGGGAGGCGGCCCTCGGCGCGTCAGCCGGCGAGCAGGTCCTCCAGCGCCTCGAGCTGGAGGGTCGCGGCGGTGAGCCCGATACCGGTGTAGAAGACGTCGTCCTCCACGGCGAAGGCCCGGCCGTCGGTGACGGCGGTCAGCAGCGGCCACAGCGGTCCGGCCACGACCTGCGCCTCACCGGATTCGGCTGCCGGGCCGAAGGACGAGTACAGGATGACGTCGGCATCGGCCTCGGTGATCTCCTCCGGGCTCAGCTCCACGAAGGTGGGGATCTCGCCCTCGGGCAGGTCGACGTGGTCCAGGCCGATGTCGGCCAGGACCGTGCCGATGAACGACTCCGGCTGGTAGGCGCGGATCGGGCCACCGACGAAGCGGATCGGGCTGACCGTCGTCTCCGCGGGGTTCCCCACGGCCTGCCCGACCTCGTCGGCCCGCTCCTCGTACTCGGCGAGCGCGGCCTCGGCCTCCTCCTCCTTGCCCAGCGCCTCGGCGGCGAGCTCGAGGTTCTCCTTCCAGGTCACCCCGAGGAACTCGGCGAACACCGTGGGGGCGATCTGCGACAGCTGGTCGTACAGGGCCTCGTGGCGCACGGAGTTGGACAGGATGAGGTCGGGCTGCAGCGCCGCGATCTCCTCCAGGTCCGGCTCGGCGATGGTGCCGACGACCTCGACGCCCTCGGCGTCGTCGGCGAGGTAGCTGAGGAACTCCTCGGAGACGTCGGTGGTCACCGCGCCCACCGGGGTCACCCCGAGGGAGAGCGCCGAGTCCAGCTCGCCGGTGTCCAGGACGACGACCCGCTGCGGCTCCGCCGGGATCGCGGTGGTGCCCATGGCGTGCTCGACCGTGCGGGGGAACTCGGCCTCGCCGGCGGCCGCCGCGGCCGCCACCCCGTCGTCGGGTTCGGCGTTCCCACCGCAGGCGGCCAGGGCGAGGGCGGCCACCACGGCGAGGGCGGTCGCGCGGAAGGGGCGCATGGTCATCGTTCTCCTTCGGACGGCGCAGGTCAGGGGATGTGCATCTGGATCGGCCGGCGTCGGTGTGGAACACTGCCGGAAGCCAGGTGAGGCTAGCCTAAGTAAGCGGGGCGCCCACACCGACCGAGCCCGGGAGCCGCCGTGACCGTCGAGATCGCGCAGATCCCCGCCTACCGCACCTTCCCGGTGCAGGTCGCGCGGGTGCAGCGGCTCAGCCCGAGCTTCCTGCGGATCACCTTCACCGGGCCGGAGATGGACGACCTGACGTCCAACGGCCGGGACCAGCGGATCAAGGTCATGCTGCCGCTGCCGGGGCGCGGCATCCTCGACTGCCCGGCCGGCGAGGATTGGTACGGCGCCTGGCGCGCCCTGCCGCCGGAGCGCCGGATGCCGATCCGCACGTACACCGTCCGGGCGCTGCGCCCCGAGCACCGCGAGGTCGACGTCGACTTCGTCCTGCACGGCGCCACCGGGCCCGCCTCCGCCTGGGCCGAGCAGGCCGCCGCCGGCGACGAGGTGGTCCTGGTCGCGCCGAACGCCCGCTTCCCCGGCGAGACGGGCGGCTTCGAGTGGCACCCGCCGGCCGACGCCTCCTGCCTGCTGATCGCCGGCGACGAGACCGCGGTGCCGGCGATCTGCGCGATCGTCGAGGGCCTGCCCGCGGGCCGGCGCGCCAAGGTCCTGCTCGAGGTGCCGACGGCCGGTGACGCCCTGGACGTCGCCGCCCCGGCCGGGGTGGAGATCACCTGGCTGCCCCGCTGGCCCGCCGACGGCGCCCCCGCCGCGCCGCGTGGGCAGCTGCTCACCGAGGCCGTCCTGGCCGCGGTGCGCGAGCTGGGCGAGCTGATCGCCCCCTCCCCCGCGCCCGACCTGGCCGACGTGGACGTCGACGAGGGCATCCTCTGGGAGGTCCCCGCCGAGGGCGCCGCCGCGGCCGGCTCCTCCGGTGTCTACGCCTGGCTCGCCGGCGAGGCCGGTGTGGTCAAGGGCCTGCGCCGGCACCTGGTGCAGGAGGCCGGGGTCGACCGCCGGTCGGTGGCCTTCATGGGCTACTGGCGCGAGGGCCGCGGCTCCGACTGACGCCGCCTGCGTTTGACATCGTGTCATCGTGCGGTGTCACATGAGGCCGTGCCTGGCTACGACGTCCTCGCCACGGACGGCCTGAGCGTCATCGGGACCGTCGGCTTCTTCGTGCCCGCGGCCGTCCTGGTGGCGCTGGTCGCCGGCGCCGTCGTGCGCGACCGCCGGCTCACCGCGCGGGAGGCGGCGGCCGAGGCCGACCGCGAGGGCAGGACCCGGGAGCGGATCGCCGACGGCGAGCCCTCCGACCGCCCGCCGAACGGTTAGCCCCCGGGCACGGACCGGTCGCCGGGCTCCCGCTGGTCCTCGAGCTCACCCAGGGCCGCCTCCACGGCGCCGGCCACCTCCGCGGCCATCTCGGTGCGGAACGCCGCCAGCACCGCCTGCGCCGCCACCGGCTGGAGCCGGGTGACCGTGGCGAGGATGTCGTCGAGCTGCTCCGGCGGCGCGCCCGCCTCCACGAAGGCCCGCCAGACGGTGTCGACGAACAACTGGACGTAGGTGCGGCCGATCGCCCGCACGTGCTCGTCGACCTGCGCCTGGGCCGCCAGCAGCGCCGTGGCCGGCACGCCGAGCCCCACGACCTGGAGCCCGGCCATGAGCAGGGCCGGGTCGTGCACGTGGAGGCGCTCCTCGTCGAGCCGCTCCACGATGCCGTGCTCCACCAGCTGGTCGATCAGCTCGGGGTCGACGGGCGCGCCCGTCCGGGCGGCCAGCTCGGGGCCCGTGGCGACCTCCGGCTCCGGCGGGAGCCAGGGCTTCAGGAGCGCCCGGTGCAGCGAGAGGGTGGCCGAGCTGGCGGTGGGCGGCGCGCCGGTGAGGGTGCGCTCGATCATCGCCAGCGAGTAGCCCTCGGCGAGCATCTCGCGCACCAGCAGCAGTCGGGCGACGTGCTCGCGGCCGTAGTAGCCGGTGCGGCCGGCCAGCCTCGGCGGGGGCAGCAGCCCGCGTGCCGAGTAGGCCCGCACGTTCCGCACGGTGAGCCCCACGCGGGCGGCCAGCTCGTCGACGGTCAGCTCGCGCTCGGCGTCCTCACCGGCCGGCCCGGGCGGTGCTGCGCTCACCTGCTCCCCCTCTCCTCGTCACCTCAGCCTATGTCGCTCGTTCCATGTACCAGTTGCCGATGTAACTGTTACTGATGTTCCATAGCTACATGCCTGGAAGGGAAACCGTGCTGCTCACCGCCGAGACACGACCGGCCGGAGGTGCCGCCCTGGGCGAGGTCGTCCTCGCCACGGGCATCGGCGCCCTCCTGACGGTGGTCCTGCTGGCCCTGGTCCTCGCGCACCGCACCCGGCGGTCCACCGTGCTCACGCGGGTGGGCGACCGGCTGGGCGCCGCCACCGGCGCGCCGGCCTGGGTGGCGCTCCCGACCCTGCTCACCACGGTCTCGCTGCTCACGGCCCTGCTCGGGATGCTGTGGGACATCGCGCTGCACATCGGCGTGGGCCGCGACGAGGGACCGCTGGCCAACCCGGCCCACTACCTCATCCTCTTCGGGCTCTTCGGTGTCTTCGCCGGCGGCGTGCTCGCCTGCGCCATGCCGCTGGACGAGCGGCCCGGCCCGGCCGCCGTGCGGTTCGTCCGCGGCTGGGACGTCCCGGTCGGCGGCATCCTGCTCACGTGCGCGGGCTTCTACGCGCTGCTCGGCTTCCCCCTCGACGACGTGTGGCACCGCATGTTCGGCCAGGACGTGACGCTGTGGGGCCCCACGCACCTGATGCTGATCGGCGGCGCCGGCCTGTCGATCATCGGGCTGCTCGTCCTGGAGCAGGAGGGCCACGGCGGGCTCTCCACCGACGACGGGGACCGGGCGGGCGGCCGCACCGCGCGGTTCGCCCGGCGGACCTCGGCCATGGGCGGGCTGCTGCTGGGCATGTCGGTGTTCCAGGGCGAGTACGACTTCGACGTGCCGCAGTTCCGGCTGGTGCTGGAGCCGTTCCTCATCGCCGCGGCCGCCGGCATCGCGCTGGTAGCCGCCCGCATGTTCATCGGCCGCGGCGGCGCGCTCGCCGCGACGGCGTTCTTCCTCGTCGTCCGCAGCGCCATCGCGCTGGTCGTCGGCCCGGTCTTCGACGAGATCGTCCCCACGTTCCCGCTCTACCTGGGGTCGGCGCTCCTGGTCGAGCTCCTGGCCCTGGCGCTCCCCCCGGCCCGCCGGCCCCTGCTGTTCGGCGCCCTGGCCGGCGTCGCCATCGGCACCGTCGGCCACGCGACCGAGGCCGGGTGGACCCGCGTCGTCCAGGAGCTCACCTGGGGCAGCGACATCCTGGTCGAGGGCACGCTCATGGCGCTCGCCGGCGGCGTCGCCGGGGCCGTGCTCGGGGCACTGCTCGCCTCCGGCCTGCGCCGCCGGCTGCCGCGTCCCGCCGTCGCCCGCGGGGCGCTGCTGGCCTGCCTCGCCGTGCTCGCGGCGGCGGTCGCGAACGGCCTGGTCGCGACCGTGCCCGACGACGTCGAGGCGACCTTCACCATCGAGGAGGTCACCACCGAGCCCCGCACCGCGCAGATCGGCGTCCGGCTGGACCCGGCCGGCTTCCCGGACGACCCCGCGTGGGTGCAGATCACCGCGTGGCAGGGCCAGGGCCTGGTCGTGACCCCCCTGGAACGGGTCGGCGAGGGCGAGTACCGGACGACCGAGCCCGTGCCGCTGCACGGCACGTGGAAGACGCTGCTGCGCGTGCACGACGGGCGCGTGCTCACCGCGTTCCCGATCTACCTGCCGCGGGACGAGGCCATCCCCGCCGACGAGATCCCGGCCGAGGACGGCATGACCCGCAGCGCGATCCCCGAGATCGACATCCTGCAGCGGGAGCTGAAGGACGCCGGCGGTGGCCTCTGGCTGGTGGCGAACCTCGTGGTCCTGGCCTGCACGCTCGCGCTCGTCGCCGCGATGGCCTGGGGCGTGGGCCGGTACGCCCGCCGCGCCGCCGTGGCGGAGCCGTTCGCCGACGCCCCTGCCGACGGCCCCCTGGAGCGCGTGACCACCGGGGCGGTGCGCCGGTGACCCGCCGCGGGGCGGCAGCCGCCGCCCTGGTGCCGCTGGCGCTGGTGCTGGCCGGCTGCGCCGGCACGCCGGCCCCCGCCGGCGAGAGGACGGCGGCACCGGCCGCCGTCTCCGCCGTGGCGACCACCCCCGGCGGCAGCTCCCCGCCGGCCCCCCCGTCCGAGGCGGCGGGCCGGCGGATCGAGGTGCGGTACGCCGACGGCCAGGTCACCGGCGGCACGAGCCGGGTGCCGGTGCCGGTCGGCGAGCCGGTCACCGTCGTCGTCACCTCCGACGTCGCCGACGAGGCCCACCTGCACGGGTACGACGTCCTGGCCGGCCTCGTCCCGGGGCAGCCGGCGGAGCTGGCGTTCGACGCCACGATCCCCGGGGTGTTCGAGCTGGAGCTGCACCGGGCCGGGACGGTGCTGCTCACGCTGCAGGTCGGGTGAGCCTCCTCGCGCACGGGGTCGGCTCGCGCACGGACCTCCCGATCCCGATCGGCTTCGCGCTGTACGGCGCGGGCGCGGCGATCCTGGTCGGCTTCGCCGTCCTGCTGCTGTTCTGGCGCACGCCGCGGCTGGGTGGCCCGGAGTCGGGCCGCCCGCTGCCCGCCGGCCTGCAGCGGCTCCTCGACGGCGCCCCGCTGCGGCGGGGGCTCCAGGCGCTGGCGCTGGCGGTCTCGGCCTTCGTCGTCGCGGTCGCGCTGCTCGGGCCCGACGAGACCTCGGGCAACCTGGCGCCCTGGGTCCTGTACGTGACGTTCTGGGTGGGGCTCGTGCCGGCGAGCCTGCTCCTCGGGCCGGTCTGGCGGGTGGCGAACCCGCTCCGGCTGCTGCACCGCCTGCTGCGCCCCGCCGTGCCCGCGCCACCCGGCGCCGCACGGCTGGCCTCCCTGGGGGTCTGGCCCGCCGCGGGTTCCCTCCTGGTCTTCGTCTGGCTGGAACTGGTCTTCCCGGGCCGCGCCGAGCCGGTGACCGTCGCGGTGTTCCTGCTGCTGCACGCCTTCGTGCACGTGGCGTTGTCGCTGTGGTTCGGCGAGGGGTGGTTCGCCCGCGGCGACGGGTTCGAGGCCTACTCCGCGCTGGTCGCCCGACTCTCCCCCTGGGGACGGCGGGACGACGGCCGGCTGGTGCTGCGCAACCCGCTCGCCAACGCCCTCGCCACCCCGGCCGAACCGGGGCTGGCCGCCCTCGTGGTCGTGCTGCTGGGCTCGACCGGCTTCGACGGGCTCACCCGCACGGTGTGGTGGCAGACCGGTCCGGGGGCGGGGGACGACGCGCTCTCGGGCACCGTGGGGCTGCTGGCGTCGATCGCCGTGGTCGCCGTCCTCTACGCGCTGGGCACCCGGCTCTCCGGTCGGCTGGCCGGTCAGGACCCGGGCGTCCAGCCGGGGCGGTACGCGGCCACCGTCATCCCGATCGCGCTGGGCTACACGGTCGCGCACTACTTCAGCCTGCTGCTCCTCGACGGGCAGCGGACCTGGATCCTGGTGAGCAACCCGTTCGGCGCGTCCGGCGTCGACCTGTTCGGCACCTACGGCAACCGGGTCGACCTCACCGCGGTGGGCTCGGACGCGATCGCGCTGGTGCAGGTGGGGGCGATCATCGCCGGCCACGTCGCCGGGGTGACGCTGGCGCACGAGCGCGCGCTGCTCTCGGCCCGGCACGCGCGGGCGTCCGACCAGCTCCCGCTGGTCGTCGTGATGGTGCTGCTCACCCTCGGCGGGCTGGGGCTGCTGTTCGGCTTCTGAGCCCGGTCCGCTCACCCCTTCGGGCGCTTCCCGCGCTCGCCGCCTCCAGCACCGGCCCCGGCCTGCCGATGGCCCCCGTGCCGGACCGACCTCCGGACCGGCCCACCGGTCCCCGGGCCGACGAGTGCGAAAGGACCGCCTCGTGATCGCTGTGACCTGCCGCAACGGCGAGCACTTCTCCGTCGACCCCGACCAGATCGAGCGGATCGAGCGCCACGCCGACACGGTCGTCCACCTGGTCGACGGCACCCACTACGTCGTCGCGACGGCGTTCGAGGAGGTCCTGCGCTCGATCGCCGCCCACCGCGCCGGTGCGCTCGTCGCCCGGTCGCGGCTCACCGACGGGTACGCCGCCCTGCCGGCCGCTGCCCGGCTCGCCCGGCGGCGCGGCAGCGGCCGCGCGCCCGAGCCGGGGCTGGGCGCCGTCCCCCACTGACGACGGCGGCCCGGCCGGGGCGCCTCCCCGACCGGGCCGCCGCACGCCGCGCTCAGCTCAGCGGCGGTCGAGCCGCAGCACCGCCATGGCGCGTGCGGCCATCTCCGCCTCGCCCAGCGCGTTGGGGTGCACGATCACCGGGTTCAGACCCTGCAGCACCGGCTCGATCCAGCGGACGCCGATCGGCTGGCAGGCGTCGTGGCCGTCCGAGACCCGGCTCAGGTCGACGTAGGTGACCCCGGACATGGACGCCGCCCGCCGCACCACGTCGTTGAGGGTCGCCTGGAGGTCGCGCAGGTACGGGATGTCACCCGCGGCGATGGTCATGCGGTCGAAGCAACCGCCGCTGGCCGGCACGATCCAGGGGTAGCCGAGGATCGCGACCCGCGCGTTCGGCGCCGCCGCCCGCACCGCCCGCAGGGCCTCCACCAGCGCCGGGAAGGTGGTGCTGCGCACCGTGTCGGTGAACGAGGTGCCGTACCGGTCCTTGCACGGGCTGCCCTGGCCGAGCGTGCTGAGCCCGGCCGAGCTGCAGGCCAGGACCGAGTTGATGAAGACGCCGCTGTCGTTGCCGCCGATCGTCATGGTGACCAGCTGGGTGTCGCGGCCCAGCGCCTGGAGCTGCGGGGCGACCCCCGGGTGCTGCCCGGTGAAGAAGTCGCCGGTCTCCGCGCCCCCGCAGGTCACGTCGGTGAGCTGGGCGCCGATCGCGCGGGCGATCACGTTCGGGTAGTTGCGGGTCGAGCGCAGGCACTGCGGCGGGGCCGCGAGGTCCGGCGGGAGGACGCCGGAGGCCGCGCTGTAGGAGTCGCCGAGGGCGACGTAGCGCAGCGGGGCCGGCGCGGCCTGGGCCGAGGGCGCCACCACGACGCCGGTGAGGACCGCGACGGCGGCGAGGACGCAGGTAGCGAGACGGCGCACGTCTCCTCCAGATCGGGTGGGGGCGGTGTGCGCGGACCAACGCGCGACCTCGTCAGCGGTTACGCAGGTCACACAGGTACCCGCCCGTCGGTCGGCCGCTACCGTCGGGTCCATGGGCCGGAGGCGCGTCGTGCTGGCCGTCGTCGCGGTGCTGGCCCTGCTCTCGGCGGCCTCGGTGCTCGTCCGCGACAGCCCCGGCAACCGGCTCGCGCACGCGGTCCTGCACTTCGAGTGCTTCCTGTCCGCGTCCGACGAGCCGGGCGGCACCGTGGCCCTCGGCGACTCGATCACCGCCGGGAGCCACGTGGGGGCGCTGCCCATCGGGGTCGACGACGCGTACGTCGACGTGCTCGGCTGCCGCGAGGACTCCCCCATCACCTATGGCGGCAACTTCGGGGTCGGCGGGGAACGCAGCGACGAGATCCTCGCCCGGGTGCCCGAGGCGCTCGCCCCGCGCCCGGCCACGGTGCTCGTGCTCGCCGGCACGAACGACGTCCGGCAGGGCCGCGCCGAGGGGACGATCGACACGCTGACCCGGATCGCCGAGGAGATCGAGGCCGGCGGGGCGGCGCCCGTCTTCGCCACCCTCCCCCCGAGCGCCGAGTTCCCCGCCGAGACCATGGCCCTCAACGAGCGGCTGCGCGCCTGGGCGGACGAGCGCGGGGTGGAGCTGCTCGACTTCTGGACGCCGCTGGCCGACCCGGACGGCACCTTCGCCGAAGGCATGAGCGACGACGGCACCCACCCCTCGGCCGCGGGCACGGACGTGCTGGCCGACGTCGTCGCCGACGCCCTCGGCTGAGTGGCGCGAACGCCGCTAGCTGCGCCGGCGCCACCAGGGTCGGTACCGGCAGCGGCAGAAGTCGGCCAGTTCGAGGCAGTCGTCGCACGTCATGCCGACCAGGGTGGAACGCGCCGGCCCGGACCGGTGCCACCTCGAGGCCGGCCCTCACCCGATGGGGCCGGGTGCCGATGGGCAGGCGTCGATGCGTGCCCTCATCGACGAGTCGCGCTGGGCGCGCTGCCGCCGGAGCCCTCGTGGGGCGGGGACGATCCCGCCGGCCGCTCGTGTGGACCGGTGGCGCCTGACCGCAGGGGCTCGTCGTCGGCTGCCGCCGACGGTACGGGGAATCCGGCGGGGCGGAGATGACCACGGCAACGGGGGGCGGCCCACGGCGCACAGCGCGCGACGGACGGACCCAGCCGGTAGCTTGCACGGCACCGACCCACCGGCGCCGTCACCGCGACGGGCCGGACGCGCGGCCCCGGCGGGTCGTCGGCAGCGAGGAGGCGCGGTGGACGGCCGGAGCCCGGCATGAGGCGGCTGCGGGTGGCCTGCGTGGGCAGCGGCTTCATCGCCGGCCAGCACCTGCGAGCTCTCGCCCACCTGCCCGAGGTCGACGTCGTGGCCATCGCCGACAGCCAGCCGGAGCGCGCCGAGGAGACCGCCACGCGGTACGGGGCACGCCCGTACGGGGACGGGTTGGCGTTGCTGGAGACGGAGGATCTCGACGCGGTCTGGTTGTGCGTGCCGCCGTTCGCGCACGGGGCCCTCGAGGCAGCGGCGATCGACCGCGGACTGCCGTTCTTCGTCGAGAAGCCCCTCGCGTCGGACCTGCCGACCGCGGAGGCCGTCGCCGGCCGGCTGGCGGGGACGGCGCTCCCGACCGCGGTGGGCTACCACTGGCGGCACCTCGACGTCGTGCAGCGTGCCGCTGACCTGCTCGCCGACGAGCCCGTCCACCTCCTCACCGGCTACTGGCTGGACAAGACGCCCCCGGTCCCGTGGTGGCCGAGCCGGGGGCACTCCGGCGGCCAGGTGGTGGAGCAGACGACGCACATCTTCGACCTCGCCCGCCGGTTGGCCGGAGAGGTCGAGACGGTGGCGGCCGTGGAGCGAAGCGCCCCGGAGGGGCCGGAGGACGTCCCCACCGCCTCCGCCGCGCTGCTGCTATTCGCCTCGGGGGTGGTGGGCAGCGTCTCCTCCACCCGGGTGCTGGGCTGGCGCCACCGGGTCGCTCTCCAGGTGGTGACGGGTGGGTGCGTCCTCGAGCTGTCCGAGCGTGGGCTCACCGACCACGAGCTCCGGGTGACCACTGCCGAGGGCGAGGAGGTCCTGCGGTCCGAGCAGGACCCGATCGCCACGGAGGACCGCGAGTTCGTCGACGTCCTGCTCGGCCGGGTGCAGCAGGCCCGTGTCCCCTACGGGGAGGCGCTGCGCACGCACGTCCTGGCCTGCGCCGCCGACCGCGCTGCCCGCGAGGGGGTTCCGGTGCGGCTCACGGACGGCGACGTGGATGGCTGAGCGGCGGGTGCGGTCCATCGGCGTGGCCGAGCCCGGCCGGCCCGTGATCCTGGACGACGCGGAGCCCGAGCCGGGACCGGGGCAGGCGTGGGTGGCCACCGAGTGGTCCGGTATCAGTGCCGGGACCGAGGTCGCCCTCGTCCGCGGGACCGACCCGCAGCACCGGTTGGGCTGGGACCCGGACCTGCGGGCCTTCGGGGTGGGCACCCGGGACGGCTACCCGAAGCGCAGCCTCGGCTACATGGAGGTCGGCCGGGTGACCGAGAGCAACACGGAGGCCCTGCAGATCGGGACTCGCGTCGCCATGGCCTACGGCCACCGCACCGGCCGCTGTGCCGATCCCGCCCGCACGACGGCGATCACGGTGCCGGACGACCTCGATCCCGTGCTCGGGATCTACCTCGCGCAGATGGGCCCGATCTGCGTCAACGGCCTCCTCCACGCCGCCGCGGCGCTCGCCGGGCCCGAGGCTCCCCTGGACGCCGGCGTCCGGGACCGCCACGTGCTCATCACAGGTGCCGGCGTCATCGGGCTCCTCACCGCTCTGCTCGCCGTCCGGCACGGTGCGGCGGCGGTGGCCGTCGCCGAACCGTCCGCTCAGCGGCGCGCGGTCGCGGACGCCCTCGGACTCGACACCATCGACGACGCCGACGGCCGCGGCTGGCTCGAGGCCAAGCACCGCTGGCGGCACGGTCCAGGAGATGCCGGCGCCGACGTCGTCCTCCAGTGCCGCGGGCACGACGTCGCCCTCGCCACCGCCCTGAAAGCCCTGCGGCCGCAAGGCACGGTGGTCGACCTGGGCTTCTACCAAGCCGGTGCCGAGGCCGTCCGGCTGGGCGAGGAGTTCCACCACAACGGCCTGGCGCTGGTCTGCGCGCAGATCGGCCGGGTGCCACGAGGCATGGCGAGGACATGGACGCGCACAGCGCTGGCGGCGGCCACCCTCGACCTGCTGCGGGACCGCGGCGCGCAGATCCGCACGTCGCTGGTCACCGATGTCCTTCCCTTCGAGGACGGCCCCCGTTTCCTGGCCGACCTGGCCGGTCGACGGCTGGCGAGCCCACCGCTGCAGGCGGTGCTGCAGTTCGGGCCCGGCTGACCCACCGCGCGCCTGCCAGAGCACCACGTGCTGTGCTGGCGGTGCGCAGCACGTCGAACGGTCCTTCACGGCCCCTCGGCAGTCGCTGCGCTCCTCGGGCGTGAGGACGGCGGGTTCCCCGCATCGCGGACAGCGAGCGACCGGGCGAACGGCTCGGCAGACGACTCGGCACCACGGCAGGCGCTCCCGATCGGTGGTCGGGGCGACGTCAGGACGTCCTCGTAGACGCGCAGGGTGTCCTGCGCCATCCGCCGCGCGGTGAACAGTTCCACGTACCGGCGGTGGCCGGCCTGCGCGTACTGCTGCCGCAGGGCCGGGTCGGCGAGCAGTTCGGCGATCGCCTCGGCGAGGGCGGGCGGGTCCTCGGGCGGCACGAGGGTCCCGGTCACCCCGGAGACCACGACCTCCGCCGTTCCGATGACGTCGGTGGCGACCACGGGGAGCGCGGCGTCCATCGCCTCCAGTGCCGCCAGCGGCATCCCCTCCTGGCGGGACGGCAGGACGAAGACGTCGGCGGCGTCCAGCAGCATCCGGGCGTCCGTGCGGTATCCGGGTAGGTGGAGGAAGTCGGCCACGCCGAGCTCGGCCGCCTGGCGGGCCAGGTCGTCGGCCAGGTAGCCGCCGCCGACGATGACCACCGCCAGGCACGGGAAGCGTGCCGCGAGGGCAGGGATCGCCGCCACCAGGTGGCGCTGCCCCTTCTGCACGAGGAGCCGGCCCACGTTCATGACGACCATGTGGTCGGGGCGCAGGCCCAGTGCTCGCCGCGCGGCCGCCCGGCCGGGAGCCGGTCCTCGGGGGACGATCCCGTTCGGGACGGTCACCAACCGGTCGGCGGGCACCCCGATGCGCTCGTGCGTGAGCCGCACCCCCTCGGAGACCGCGATGAGCCGGTCCACCGCGGTGATGGCCCGGAAGAACGGCGCCCGCTTCCGCGGGTTCAACAGCCACGGCTGGTGCTGGGTCTGCACCACGGCCGGCACGCCGGCCCGGCGCGCCGCCCGGGCGCCGTCGAAGTTCTCCCGCCCGCTGCCCACGTGGATGTGGAACACGTCCGCCGGGTGGGCGCTGAGGAAGTCGACGACGGCCTGACCGAACTCGGGGTCTCGCGGAGGAGGAAGAGCGCGGGTGACGACCCCCAGCGCCTCGGCACGGTCGAGGACCCGGCGCCCGCTCGCCGTCCCCCAGCAGAGCACCGAGACGTCGGCCTCCGACCGGAACTCCGCAGCCAGGTCGAGCATGTGGGAGCCCATCCCGGAGGGGTCGACCGACGGGGAGTACAGGCAGATCGACAGCCGTCGGCGACGCCACGCCGGGCACCCGGATGCCAGGCACGACTCCCCCGCTGCTGAGGGACCGAGGCCGTCAGTCGCCTCGTCGGCCGCGGTCGCCATCGACCACCTCTTCTCCGCTCTCGTTGGCCGCACGATGGCGGGGAGAGGTCGATCGCGCAAGTGCCTCCGCTCCCTGCTCCCACCCGGCGCTCCACGGGCCGGGCGGCGTGGCTGCGACTACGGTCGGACGGCGTGGAGTTCCGTCGACTGGGCCGGTCGGGCCTGAACGTCTCGCAGATCGCCTTCGGCAACTGGCTGACGCACGGCAGCCAGGTGGAGGAGGACGCCGCCGTCGCCTGCGTGCAGGCGGCGCTCGACGTCGGGATCACCACGTTCGACACCGCCGACGTGTATGCCGGCACGGCCGCCGAATCCGTGCTCGGCCGCGCACTCGCCGGTCAGCGCCGTGAGGGTCTGGAGATCGCGACCAAGGTCTACTGGCCGACGGGGCCCGGCCCCAACGACCGCGGGCTGTCCCGCAAGCACGTCACCGAGAGCTGCCACGCGTCGCTCCGGCGGCTCGGGACCGACTACATCGACCTCTACCAAGCGCACCGCTACGACCCCACGGTGCCGCTGGAGGAGACGATGACCGCCTTCGCGGACCTCGTGCGGGCCGGCAAGGTGCTCTACCTCGGCGTCTCGGAGTGGCAGGCCGACCAGATCGCCGCCGCAGCCTCCCTGGCCCGGGAGCTGGGAGTGCAGCTGATCAGCAACCAGCCGCAGTACTCGATGCTCTGGCGGGTCATCGAGGCCCAGGTCGTTCCCACCTGCGAGCAGGAGGGGCTGTCCCAGATCGTCTGGTCGCCGCTGGCCCAGGGAGTGCTCACCGGCAAGTACCGGCCCGGGGAGCAGCCGCCGGAGGGCAGCCGGGCCAGCCACACCGGAGTCGGCTTCCAGGTGGCGGGGTTCCTCGCCGACGACGTCCTGGTCCGCGTGCAGCGGCTGCGTCCCATCGCCGATGATCTTGGCCTGACGATGGCGCAGCTCGCGCTGGCCTGGGTGCTGCAGAACCCGAACGTCGCCGCGGCGATCATCGGCGCCAGCCGTCCCGAGCAGGTCCACGACAACGTCAAGGCGGCCGGGGTCCGGCTCGAGGCCGACGTCATGACCCGCGTCGACGAGGTGCTCGGCGACGTCGTCGAACGCGACCCCAGGACCGTCTTCCTGCCCGCGGACAAGGCGGCGAGGGAAGCGGCGGCCTGACGGCTCCCGACCGAGCCGGCGCCCCCGCCCGTCGACAGCTCGACGAAGGAGCGCGACACTCTTACCTGACGTTAGGGTAGGGGCGTGTTCCACGGCCCTGACCGCACGTCGACGCTCCCCCTCGGCCCGGGCACGCTCGGGTCGCTGGCGCCGGCGGTCGCGATTCCGTCCTACGACCGTCGCCGGGTGCGCACCGGCATCGTGCACATCGGCGTCGGCGGGTTCCACCGCGCGCACCAGGCCATGTACGCGGACCGGCTGATGAACGCCGGCACGGGCCTCGACTGGGGGATCTGCGGAGTCGGCGTCCTACCCTCGGATCGGCGCATGCACGAGGTCCTGAGCGCACAGGACGGGCTCTACACCCTCGTGGTGAAGCACCCCGACGGATCCCTGGAACCACGGGTGGTCGGTTCCCTCGTCGAGCACCTGCTGGCGCCCGACGACCCCGAGGCCGTGGTCGAGAGGATCGCGGACCCCGAGACCCGGATCGTCTCCCTGACGATCACGGAACGCGGCTACAACTCCGACCCGGTGTCCGGTGCCTTCGACGACAGCACCCCGGAGGTCCGGGCCGACCTGCGCCCCGACGCGGTCCTCAGCACCACCTTCGGCCTGGTCACCGAGGCCCTGGCTCGCCGCCGATCCCGCGGGCTCGCGCCGTTCACCGTCCTCTCGTGCGACAACCTGCAGAACAACGGCGACGTCGCCCGACGGGCGTTCACCGCCTTCGCCACCCTGAGGGACCCGGAGCTGGGCGCCTGGGTGCGGCGAGAGGTGTCCTTCCCCAACAGCATGGTCGACCGGATCACGCCCCTGACCACACCCGACGACGTCGCGTGGGTGCGCGATCGGCTGGGCGTGGCGGATGCGTGGCCGGTGGTGTGCGAGCCCTTCGCCCAGTGGGTGATCGAGGACAGGTTTCCCACCGGCCGCCCGGCGTGGGAGGACGCCGGGGTCCAGCTGGTCGAGGACGTCACGCCCTACGAGCTCATGAAGCTGCGATTGCTCAACGGCAGCCACCAGGCGCTGGCCTACTTCGCACACCTGGCCGGATACCGCTTCGTCCACGACGCCTGCCGGGATCCGCTGTGGTCCCGGTTCTTGCAGGACTACATGGACCGGGAGGTCAGCCCCACCCTCCCTGCCGTTCCCGGCGTGGACCTCGAGCACTACAAGCGGATCCTCCTGGCCCGCTTCACCAGCGCCGCCGTCGCGGACACGGTGACCCGGCTGTGCAGCCAGACCTCGGCGTTGATCCCCAAGTACGTACTGCCGGTGATCCGCGACAACCTCGCTACCGGCGGAGAGGTGCACCGGGCCGCAGCCGTCGTCGCCAGCTGGGCCCGGTTCGCCGAGGGCCGGGATGACCGGGCGCGCCCGATCACCCTCGTCGACCGGCAGGCCGACCGCGTCCGCGCCAACGCCGGCCGGCTCGACGAGGACCCACTGGCCTTCATCGCCGACCGCAGCATCTTCGGCGACCTGGTGGACGACGAGCGCTTCGTCGAGCCCTACCGACGGGCCCTGGCGGTCCTTCGTGCATGTGGCGCGCGGGCCACCCTCGCCACTCTCGTGGATGCGCCGGCCGGCTCGGGCTGAGCGGTCGCACACCGGCTCGTCACAGTTCTCGCGCCCGCCCGCTCCGGCTTCCGCGCCCCCGCCAGTCCCTGTCCAGGTGCGCCAAACGCGCGTACCGTCGAGTTCAGCGGCGATGTGCACGTGCGTCGACACTGCGTCCAACATCGGCGTATCCGCGATGCGGGCCCCTCGACCGGGGCCTGCTGCCGAGGCCACCTCGCCCCCGGTTTCACCACCGGAGGCCCTGCCGTGGACGGCACGCACAACGCTCACCCCGCGACGGCTGCCGAGGCGCTCGAGCAGCTCGGGCGACTCTCCCTGCGCGACCTGTCGATGCAGACCCTGCTGCAGAGGGTGGCCGACCTCACCACGGAGGTCATGCCCGGCAACCCCGACACCTCGGTGACGCTGCTGGTCAAGGGGCGACCCACCACGGTGGTGTCCACCGGGCAGCTCGCCGTGGCCCTCGACGAGACGCAGTACGAGGGCGGCCACGGCCCCTGCCTGCACGCGGCACGGACCGGTGAGCTGATCGAGATCACCGACACCCGCGCCGACACCCGGTGGCCGGACTACACCCGCCGCGCCGCCGAGCACGGCAACCTGAGCTCCCTGGCCGTCCCCCTGCTCATCGACGGGGACGCAGAGGTGACCGGGGCGCTGAACATCTACGCCCGCCGCACCCACGCCTTCGACGAGGACAGCCGATCGGCCGCCACCCGGTTCGGCCCGTACGCCGCGGTCGCGGCCGGCAACCTGCACGCCTACCAGAGCGCCCGCGACACGGCCGAGAACCTGCAGCTCGCGCTGCAGTCCCGCGCGGTCATCGACCAGGCCAAGGGCGTGCTCGTGGAGCGGCACAAGCTGACGCCCGACCAGGCCTTCCAGCTCCTGGCGCGCGCATCGATGCACAGCAACCGAAAAGTCCGCGACATCGCCGACCACCTCGTGCACACCGGCGAGCTCCTCGGCACCTCGCCGGGCGACGACCCCGGTCGTCCCTGACCCGAGGCGGCCACTCCCTCAGCGAGGTCGCCGTCCCGCCACCCCGCCGTCGCCGGCCCGTTCAGCGGCGACGGTCACGACCCCACCGCCCCAGGGCACGGGACGCCCCCTCTCACTCCACGCGTCGCCGGAGCCCCGGTTGCGTCCCGCAATCCATCGTCCTTCACGAAAGGACTCTCATGACCGGCACCGCCTTCGCCTGCCCCCTGACCGTCGTCGCGCATCGGCTCGGAGGCCTGGGGCCGGACTCGCTGTGGTGGGCCTATGTCGAGTGCGGCGGAAACCGTTCCCGCACCGACATGGCCGACTACCTCGCCGGCACCACCCTCTGGCCGGACAACGAGCACAACGCGCTGTCCCAGGCCTTGAACGAGGCCCTGTGGGACGCGGGAAGTCCGAGCCTCGTCCCGGTCCGGCTGGATTGAGCTGAACCGGCCCCTGCGATGATCGGCCGACCGCCGCCACCCCCCGCCACCGTGGCCGCTCACCAGGCCGGCGGCGGGGGAACGATCTCCGCCTCGTCGTCGCAGAGGCGCACGGCCGAGGACCGCGATCTGGCGTCCTGAATAGCTCTTTCCCGGTCCGGCCGGCACGGCAGCACGGTGGCGCTCCCTCACATCCGGCAGCGCTGCGGGGTCAACGCCCCAGGCTGCCGGTCTCCGTGAGCAGCTCGGCGACCTCCGTGAGCTTGCTGTTGGTCTCCTGGCTCGTCCTGACCAGCAGGGCGAACGCCATGTCCCCTGTCATCTTGTAGCGCTCCATCAGGATCCCTTTGGCCTGGCCGATGATGTCGCGGCTGGCCAGAGCGGCGGTGATGTGGTGCAGGTCCTGGGCGTTGGCGACCGCGATCGCGGCGTGGCTGGCGTACAGCAGACCGATCCGCTCCGACTCGTCGGTGAACGCCCCAGTCCGGCGGGACATCAGGTTCAGGGCGCCGAGGTCGCTCCCGTGCACGAACAGCTGGATGCACAGGATGCTGGCCACGTCGAGCTCCGCGGTGGCCCGACGGGCCAGCTCCGGCCAGCGCGGGTCGCCGGCCAGGTCGTCGACGCGCACGGTGACCTGCTGGTACACCGCGTCCAGGCAGGGGCCCTGACCGATCTCCCGCTGCAGGTCGTCGAACCGCCGCGCCCGCTCGCCGGTGGCTGCGGCCGAGATCACCCGCCGGCGTCCCTGCACCAAACTGACAGTGGCCTCCTCGGCTCCCGGGATCGTGCCCGCGACCGCCGAGACGATGAGCTCCATGACCGCCGGGGGGTCGCTCTGGTGCTGCATCTGCCGCGCGAGGTCGGACAGCCGCTGGGACAGGTCGTGACCGACCGCGTCACCGGTGGCGTGCGTCGACGGCCGCCCCCGACCGTCGGCGGGTACGGGGTCCGCGTCAGTCCGCTGACGCTCGTCACCGGAAGGCCCGGGCGCGCCAGGACTCGTGTGGCCCACCCCCGCACTCTGGCACGACCGCTGGGTGATCGGAATGCACACCGGCTTGCGCGGCCGCGGTTCCGGATCAGCGGCCGCCCCAGAAGACTTCACCGGCACGAGGGTGCGGGGCGCGTTCCCGAGCACACGTCGATGCACCTCCGCGGCGTACGGTTGGCCCCACGCCGCGACGAGCGGCGATCGCGGCGTCAGGAAGCGGCCTCGCGACCACGGGAGATGTGCCCAGCGCCATCTCCGTCGTCGACGAGAATCCCGTCTCGCCCTCGGCCGAGTAGACAGGCCGGACAGCCGTGAGCACCGATCTATCGTCCGCCGCACCCGCCACCGACGCGCAACAGGCGTTTGCCGAACTCGCCCGGGTCGCTCTCGGCCAGGAATCGATGGAGTCGGTCCTGCGGCGCGTCGCCGTGCTGGCCAAGCAGGTCATCCCCGGCGTCGCGGAGTCCTCCGTCAGCGTGGTCGTCAACGACAAGGCCACCACGGCCGCCTACACCGGTGCGCTGGCCCTGCAGCTGGACGAGACCCAGTACGGCCGCGGCTACGGCCCCTGCCTGGAGGCCGCGGTGGGGGAAGAGCTGCGGGAGATCCCCGACGCCCGCACCGAGACCCGCTGGCCGGACTATGCCCGGGCCTGCGTCGAGCACGGTTCGCTGAGCTCCCTGTCCGTCCCGGTCCCGGTTCACCAGACCGTCCATGCCGCCCTGAACCTCTACGCGGTCGGCGCACACGCCTTCGGCTCCGAGGCCGCAGTCGTCGCCCGCGAGTTCGCGTCCTACGCCGCCGTGGCCGTGGGCAACATGCATCTCTACGAGACCACCCGCCAGCGGGCCGAGAACCTCGAGATCGCGATGCAGCACCGGGCCGTCATCGAGCAGGCCAAAGGCGTCCTGATGGCCCAGCGGCGCTGCGACGCGGCCGAGGCCTTCGACATCCTCGCCATGGCCTCCCAACGCGCCAACCGGAAGCTCCGGGAGATCGCCGCCGCGATCGTGGCCGGCGTCGCGGATCGGCCCCGGTGACGCGGCCGACCGGAGGCCGCCATTCCCCACGGACCCCGATCCCACCTCTGAGGGGAACGCCATGACCGACCCTGCCGCCCGACCCGCTGACCGCCTGCAGGAGGAGCCCGCGGAGCTCTCCCCCGCCCTGAGGCAGATGGCCGGGCTCGTCCTGTCCCGGGAGACGGTCGACAGCGCCCTGCGACTGGTCACCACGCTGGCCGAGGTCACCGTCGCCGGGAGCATCGGCGCCGGCGTCACCCTCGCCGACGAGCACGGCAAGCGCTCGCGAGCGTCCTCCAACCAGGCCGTGGAAGAGGCCGACGGCCTCCAGTACGCACTCGACGAGGGACCGTGCCTGACCGCGTGGCGATCGCGGCAGCTGGTCCGCATCGACGACACCGCCACCGACACGCGCTGGGCGGCGTGGAACGCCGCGGCCGGTGCCCGGGGGGTGCGCTCGGTGCTGAGTACCGCCCTCGTGGTCGCCGACGAAGCCATCGGCGCCATCAAGGTCTACTCCGACCGCCCGGACAACTACGACGCGCACGCCGAGCGGGTGATGAGCCTGTTCGCCCAGCAGGCAGCGATCCTCCTCGCAAACACCCAGAGCCTGCAGCACGCCCGCGGGCTCAGTCGCCAGCTGACCGATGCCCTGGGCAGCCGGGACGCGATCAGCCGGGCAACGGGCATCCTCATGGCACAGGGAGCGGCCGACGGGCATGCCGCCTTCACCCTGCTCGCCGACACCGCCCGCCGGTCGGGCCGTTCCGTCGAGGAGGTCGCGCGCGAGCTCCTGACCGCGGTGGCTCCCCGGGACGCCGACCGCCGTCAGGCCTGACGAGGGGCGGTTCCATCGCCATGGACACCGACGACCGGCACCGGCTCTGCGAGACGGCACGGGTGCGGGGAGAGCTGACCGTCCAGGAGCTCTGGCTGCGCTACCTGGCCCTCGGCGGCAACCACGACGAGTTCGACGTCGACGGCTACCTCCAGGGCGTCCTCCCCCTGAACGCGCTGGAGCAGGACATGCTCGCCGTCGCCGTCAACGAGCGACTCGACGAGCTCTACCGGACCGCCCGGGTGCCCCTCGGAACGGCCATGCCGGACGCCTCCAGCAGACCCCCGCGGACCGGCCTCGTCGAGGAGCTGCTCGACAGGCACCGGTCGAACCCCGCAGAACCCGGCTGACCGCCGCCAACCGGACCCCTGCTGCTCCGCACGGCGGGTGGGCGTCGACCGGAGGGCCGGATCGCGCACTGCCCGCCTCGCCGACGACTGGTCGGCCCCCGGGCGGCCTGACGGATCGGGTGCGCGGCGAGGCGGCGGGATGCTCCGTCCCCGATCGCGTGGGCGGCCCCGCCACCCGCGGTCTTGGAGTGACGGGGCCTCACCGCGGCACGTCACCCGGGTGACCGCCGCGGCTGCACACGGGCGGGAAGTGATGCTAGCGGCCCCGCTGCTGGATGGCCTGGTCGGCGGAGAGCGAGGATCCGGTCCGGACGAGCGGTAGTTCGCCGGTGAGGACCAGGTGCTCGGCGATGTCGCGCACCTTGATGTTCTTGTTCATCGAGACGGTGGCCAGGGCTTCGAATGCCTGGCCGGGGGTCAGCTTGTGGCGCTCGATCAGGATGCCCTTGGCCTGCTCGATGATGGCTCGGGACTCCAGTGCCCGTTGCAGGTTGTCGGCCGTCTCCCGGGCGCGGCGGTACGCCTGGACGGTGCCGGCGGCGACCGCGGCGTAGGGGGCGAACCCGGTGGCCACCGCCCGGCTGGCCTCGTCGAAGGCCTCCGACCTCCGGGCGTAGACGTTCAGCGATCCCGCGACCTGCTCCTCCCCGGAGATGACGAGGGGAACGGCAAGCACGCTGAGGACGCCCGTGTCGGCGACGTACCGCCCGTAGTCCGGCCACCGGCTGTCCACACGGGTGTCGCCCATCTCCACCAGGACGCCGTTGCGGGCGGTGTGCAGGCACGGCCCGTCCCCGCGGTGGTACTGGACCTCGTCGAGCCCGAGGGCCAGTGACCCGGTGGTGACGACGGTGCGCGGCTCGTCCTCGATCAGCAGCGTGACCGATGCCTCGGGGTCACCGGGCATGACCCGCTTGGCGAGGTCGGCCATCGACTGCAGCAGGCTCTCCATGGAGAGTTCCCGCAGGGACCGCTGGCCCAGGTGCCGGAGCGCCTCGGCGGCTTCGATGGATCGTTGTTCCTCGCTGCGGGCCACCGCGGGCCTCCGGTCTGTTCCATACCGGGCGGGACCTCGGCGACGAACCCCACGATGGGCTCCGCAAGCGCGCTACGCCGCTGTGTGACGCAACATCGACGCCGGCTGCTGAGCCCGCCGTCCGGGAGAGCGTACGCGGTTTCGTCCATCCCGTGCCCGTCACCGCGTCGAAGGGACTGAACGGACGTCTCGCCACGCCGATTCCGACGCCGACAGCGCCTGGTAGCCCTGCGCGACCCGGCCTGGGCTCCGCGCCGGCACTGCGGGACACCGAGATCGCAAGGCGCCACGGACGGACATCGAGAGCCAGTCATGCCCCCTTGGCCCGCGAGCCGCCGACCGGAGGAGTGCCCCTCCTGCCGCCGGGCGAGGGTGGGCCAACTGCCACCAGAGACGACTCAGGCCGTTCCCCTGAAGGGGAACGGCCTGGTCATCGGGGTGGAGCTGAGGGGACTCGAACCCCTGACCCCCACACTGCCAGGCCGTCATGATCGCGTTCGCGGACGTCCGCCGAAGGCCACGGCGGGCGCCTGAGCAGTAGGCTGAGGCTCTTCCGACACAGCAGCGGACGCAGGTAGACGGCCACGGATTCACCTCAACTGCAACCAGAACTGCCACTGCCGGGAGCCGCCTCCGCATGGTTGCGGCCGATCAGGGCGCCGCGACCTCAGTTCTCGTGTCTCCGGCTTGGCCTCAGGCGCCGGCTCAGGCGCGACCACCGGCTCCTCAACCCGGCTCTGCATCGTCGGTTGGGCCGACCCAGGCGATCAGGTCACGCAGGGATGTCACGCCTTCCTCTAGGAGGTTCTCAATCGATTGGGCACCGCGGTCGTAGCCCAGGTCCTTCGTCAAGGCCTTCTCGTAGTCCGCGGCCTTAAAGGTGGGCGCGCGCCTTGGAGCGCAGCTCTCGCACTCGGCGGACGTACTTGGTGTCGCGCTCGAGTGCAGGTCGCCCTGTTGCGGTCGCCCCAGCGGACGCTTGGCGGGCGCGCGTGATGCCGAAGGTGGAGCGCGCTCCACCGACGCTACAGCCGCGCTCGCCACCGGCATCAACGTCGAGGACCGATGCTGGACCGCCCATGTGGCGACACGCTCACGCAGCAATACACGTCCAAACGGCCGATGTGCTGAGAGGATGAGTGAACCCCCGGCGAACGCATTAAGTTTGACCGCTAGACAGGAGCACCCTAGCCGATGCCACAATCGCGCTTGGAGCAAATCTGGGAAGCCGACTATGGAGAGCCAGAGAGACTCTCCTTCCACCTCGCGCCGCTAATGGACAAGGTCTCGCGGGACTCATGGACGACCGCGATGATCTACGTCAACAATAATCCATACTGCTTGGAGTTGTACATCGCCGTTGGCTTCGATCCTGACCATGCGGATACCGAACGCGACATGCAGAAGGTCGAGAGGGCCCTGACGGCTGCAGGAGCTCGGCAAAGGTCCGATCTTACGATCACCGACTTCTCCTCAGCATTTGCGCAGCGTCGCTTCAATGGTTTCGGACTGACCGACGCTCGATCGCTACAGCTAGCATTAACGAGTGAGCGCTTCGCCTCAAAGGCGCAACTTGCGGCCAAGGGCATTGATTTGGGCCCGTTTGGCCACCGTCCTCGCGTCTTCTTGAGTCATCAGTCCGACCGAAAGCCGGAAGTGCTCAAGTTGAGGGATCGACTTGCCGCTCGGGACCTTCCAACTTGGCTGGACGTCTTCGACATTGATTACGGTCAGAACCTCGCGGAAGCCATCGAGCAAGGGATCGCATCATCGGCGGCAGTTATCCTTTGGATCAGTCCAGGCTTTCTCAAGTCTAACTGGTGCCGTTTTGAGATGAAGTCATTCATCAGCGACTACGCATCGGAGGACAGGGTTCAGTTGCTCGCGGTCGTCGATCCGCAAGTTGAACTGGCAGACGTGCCCAGAACACTCACCCGGATCAAGTACCTGCGACTCGATGACGGCCAAGGAGCAGAAGCCGTAGACGCGGAGTTTGGCGAGTACCTGAAGCGAATCTGGAAGTAGGCAGCCAGCGTGCATTTACCCGACGCGAGACCTGCAGGACCAGCCGCCCAAGGTCCGTAAGGTCGAAGAGGATGTTGCTCCCGAGCCAGCGGAGCGAGCCCCCACGAGTCCGCGCGTGACCAGGCCCGCCTAGCTGTACTGACCGGACAGGTTGGTCAAGCGGGTGATGGGTGGGCGGTTGTCGGTCGCGGTGTGGGGCCGGTGATGGTTGTACTCGTGCAGCCAGGCCGGCAGTGCTTTGCGTCGGGCTGACTCGCTGAG